>NZ_JBHWVJ010000025.1:0-91249 GCF_042736725.1 Streptomyces sp. NPDC060028
TTCGTTCTTGCGTTTCCGACTCTATCAGACTCTTTCGTGTCCGATTCCCGGTCGACGCGGGTTTCGCTTTCCAGTTCCTGCGCTTTCGCGCTTTCCCTTTCCTGCGATTCCAACTCTACCAGATCATTTCCGCGCCGTTTCCGGATTGGATTTGAATTGGATGGCCATTGGAGAGCCTTTCCCTTTCGGGCGAGCCAGACTTTATCAGGTTTCCCCGGTCTGGATTCCCACCCGCCCGCATCGACCCGTCCGCGCACACGTGTGTGCCGGGGTGTCGTGCGAGGTGGAGACGTAAACGTACTGGAGCGGGGCCCCCGGATGCAAATCCGGTTGCCCCGCTCCGGTGACGTCGTTACGGCGAGGCTCAGACCTCGACGACGACGGGGAGGATCATCGGGCGGCGGCGGTAACTGTCCGACACCCACTTGCCCATGGTCCGGCGGATGAGCTGCTGGATCTGGTGCGGCTCCGCGACGCCGTCGGCGGCCGCGCGGCCGATGGCTTCCTCGATCTTCGCGATGACCGGGCCGAAGGACGAGTCCTCGATGCCGGAGCCGCGGGCCTGGATGTTCGGCCCGCTGACGACCTTGCCCGTGGTGCTGTCCACCACGACGTAGACCGAGATGATGCCCTCTTCGCCGAGGATCCGGCGGTCCTTGAGGTGGACCTCGGTGACGTCGCCGACCGAGAGGCCGTCCACGTACACGTAGCCGGCCTGGACCTTGCCGGAGATCCGGGCCTTGCCGTCGATGAGGTCGACGACGACGCCGTCCTCGGCGATGACGATGCGGTCCTTCGGGACGCCCGTGAGGGCACCGAGCTCGGCGTTGGCGCGCAGGTGGCGCCATTCGCCGTGGACCGGCATCAGGTTCCGCGGCTTGCAGATGTTGTAGAAGTACAACAGCTCGCCCGCGGAGGCGTGGCCGGAAACGTGCACCTTGGCGTTGCCCTTGTGCACGACGTTGGCGCCCCAGCGCGTCAGGCCGTTGATCACGCGGTAGACCGCGTTCTCGTTGCCCGGGATCAGGGACGACGCCAGGATCACGGTGTCGCCCGGGACGATCCGGATCTGGTGGTCGCGGTTGGCCATGCGGGACAGGGCCGCCATCGGCTCGCCCTGCGAACCCGTGCAGACCAGGACGACCTCGTGGGCCGGCAGGTCGTCGAGGGTCTTGACGTCCACGACCAGGCCGGCCGGGACCTTCAGGTAGCCCAGGTCACGGGCGATGCCCATGTTGCGGACCATCGAGCGGCCGACGAAGGCGACCCTGCGGCCGTACTCGTGGGCGGCGTCGAGGATCTGCTGGATGCGGTGCACGTGGCTGGCGAAGCTGGCCACGATGATCCGGTTGTTGGCGTTCGCGAAAACCGTGCGCAGCACGTTGGAGATCTCGCGCTCGGGCGGGACGAAGCCCGGGACCTCGGCGTTCGTCGAGTCGGAGAGGAGAAGGTCGATGCCCTCTTCGCTCAGACGCGCGAAGGCGTGCAGGTCGGTGAGGCGGTTGTCCAGCGGCAGCTGGTCCATCTTGAAGTCGCCGGTACAGACGACCATGCCGGCGCCGGTGCGGATGGCCACGGCCAGCGCGTCCGGGATGGAGTGGTTCACGGCGATGAACTCGCAGTCGAAGGGACCGAGGTTCTCGCGCTCGCCTTCCTTCACCTCAAGGGTGTAGGGGCGGATGCGGTGCTCCTGCAGCTTCGCCTCGATGAGGGCCAGCGTCAGCTTGGAGCCGATCAGCGGGATGTCCGGCTTCTCCCGGAGGAGGTAGGGGACGGCGCCGATGTGGTCCTCGTGGCCGTGCGTGAGCACGATGCCGTCGATGTCGTCGAGGCGGTCCCGGATGGACGTGAAGTCCGGGAGGATCAGGTCGATGCCGGGCTGCTCCTCTTCGGGGAAGAGAACGCCGCAGTCGACGATCAGCAGGCGACCGTCGAACTCGAAGACGGTCATGTTGCGGCCGATCTCACCGAGGCCACCCAGGGGGGTGACCCGGAGGCCGCCCTTGGGGAGCTTCGGCGGCGCGCCGAGTTCAGGATGCGGATGGCTCAAAAGTATCTCCTCACCACACACGCCACGTACCTCGGAAGGCACGTGGCGCGGATGTCATTCGTGCACTTGCTTTGTCGGTTTTGGTCTTGCTTGTTCAGTTGTGAAGTCTGTTGTCAGAGCTGTACCCCGCCGGCGGCAAGATCGATCTTGAGCTGCGCCGTCTCTTCTGCGGTCAGTTCGATCAGCGGGAGCCGCAGCGGGCCCGCGGGCAGGCCCTGCAGGTTCAGCGCGCCCTTGGTCGTGATCACGCCCTGGGTGCGGAACATGCCGGTGAAGACGGGGAGCAGCTTCTGGTGGATCTCGGTGGCCTTCTGGACGTCTCCGCCCAGGTGGGCCTCGAGCATGGCGCGCAGCTCGGGGCTGACCACGTGGCCGACGACGGAGACGAACCCGACCGCGCCGACGGACAGGAGCGGCAGGTTCAGCATGTCGTCGCCCGAGTACCAGGCCAGGCCGCTCTGTGCGATGGCCCAGCTGGCGCGGCCGAGGTCGCCCTTGGCGTCCTTGTTGGCCACGATACGGGGGTGTTCAGCCAGCCGGACCAGGGTTTCGGTGTTGATCGGGACACCACTGCGGCCGGGGATGTCGTAGAGCATGACCGGCAGCTCGGTGGCGTCGGCGATGGCCGTGAAGTGCCGGTAGAGGCCCTCCTGTGGCGGCTTGCTGTAGTACGGGGTGACCGCGAGCAGGCCGTGGGCGCCGGTGCGCTCGGCCTGGCGGGCGAGCTCCAGGGTGTGGCGGGTGTCGTTGGTGCCGATGCCGGCCACCACGTGGGCGCGGTCTCCGACCGCTTCGAGTACGGCTCGTACGAGGTCGTTTTTCTCCGCGTCGGTGGTGGTCGGCGACTCACCGGTGGTGCCGTTGATGATCAGGCCGTCGTTGCCTGCGTCCACCAGGTGGACGGCGAGCCGCTGCGCGCCGTCGAGGTCGAGTGCGCCATCCGCCGTGAACGGCGTGATCATGGCGGTGAGGACCCGCCCGAAGGGGGTCTGCGGAGTCGAGATCGGAGCCATGGGTAACACGCTACTCGCTGCCACGCTCGCAGTGTCCCCTCGGGGGACGTCAACGGGGGGTGTGTGGTGTCGCCCCCGGCGGTGGCTGGGGGCGTTGGAGCCCGGCACTGCCTGCTCGGGGGTTCAAGCAGTGCCGGGTCCGTTTGATCAGCCTAGATGAACTTTACGAAACGCCGCAATACGGACACTTCGGACTTCGTTCCGCACATGTGTACGTAGAACTCCAGACCGGGGCCAACAGGCCTTACGGGGCAACGCGGCCGTTGCCGTTGAAGGCGGCGTACGTCAGCGGCATCAGCCGCGCCCAGTGCTGCTCCATCTTCTCGCCGACCATCTCGATCTCCCGCTGGGGGAAGGACGGGGTTGCCGCGAGCTCGTGCTGCGTGCGCAGTCCGAGGAAGTGCATGAGCGAGCGCGCGTTGCAGGTGGCGTACATCGAGGAGAAAAGACCGACCGGCAGGACCGAACGGGCAACCTCGCGGGCCACGCCCGCAGCCAGCATCTCCTGGTAGGCCTCGTACGCCTGAAGGTACGAGTCCTCCATGACCCGGGCCGTCAGTTCCTGCTGGGCCGTGGTGCCCTCGACGAAGACGTACTTGCCGGGGCGGCCCTGCTGGACGAGCTTGCGCTCGGCGTCCGGGACGTAGAAGACCGGCTCCAGCTCCCTGTAGCGGCCGGATTCCTCGTTGTAGGACCAGCCGACGCGGTGACGCATGAACTCGCGGAACACGAAGATCGGGGCGCTGATGAAGAAGGTCATCGAGTTGTGCTCGAAGGGGCTGCCGTGGCGGTCGCGCATCAGGTAGTTGATGAGGCCCTTGGAGCGCTCCGGGTCCTTCTGCAGCTCCTCCAGGGACTGCTCGCCGGCCGTGGAGACACGGGCGGCCCACAGCACGTCGGAGTCGGCGGCGGAGTGCTTCACCAGCTCCACCGTCACATCACTGCGGTAGCTGGGTTTCAGATCTGAAGCGGCGGTCTCGCTCACCGGGGGTCCTTCCGAACGGTCTTACCTGGGGCGCGCCCACTCTACGGCGCCCGCCGTGCCTCCCGGTGCAGGCGAGGTCCGTGGACCGGGTCACCCGATCAGCTGACGCACCGCCATGAAATTTGGCGAATGTCCCGAAATCCGGCACCGATCGGCCCGCTTGTACGTCCTACATAGGAGAAGCCGCCCATTTTCGATCGTGAGGAGATTCGCCCCCATGTTCCGCCGGCGCCGCGAACCCGTCCCGTTTGCCTTCGTCGCCGAGGCCGACCGCTTCCGCAGTAACGTCACTCCACCGCCGCGCGAGAGTCTGAGCAAGACCCAGATCGCCGCCCGTAGTCTGGTCGGGATGACCGTGGTGGCGGGGCTCGTCGGCTCGCTGCTCTTCGGAATGCCCGCACTGCAGCCCAGCAAGGCGCCCGAGAAGTCGGAGCAGTCGGAGGCGTCCCAGGGGCGGTAACCTCACGGGCACAGCCCAACCGAACGTGCATGTGAGTGAGGTCCAGCCGTGCCCCTGCCCTTCTTGACGGCCGATGGCGCATTCGACGCGCACGACGGGGAGGAGACCCTCCCCCACGAAGACCCCGACCGCTGGCGCCGGCCCTACCGGCCCGGCCCCTGGCGGGTCGCCATCGCCGCCGTGCTGCTCCTGCTGGCGGCGTTCATGCTGCTCGCCACGATGATCATCGCCGCCGCGGGCACCTGGGGCGGGGCCGCCGCCAGCCTGGCCGCCTCGCTCGCCGTCGTCGGCTCGGCGCTGCGGCTGCTGCGCGCGGGCGTCTGGGTGAGCCCCCAGGGGCTGCGCCGGGTGTCCTTCTTCACGACCCGCTCGATCCCGTGGAGCCAGGTCGCCGAGGTCCGTACGGTCCAGCAGCCCGTGCGCTGGCTCGGACTGCCGAGGACCGTACAGGGGCAGGCCCTGACGGTCGCCGGGCGCGGCGGCGGCGAGCTGCCGGTGCTGTTGACCGACCACAACGCCGACTTCCTGTCGCGGCGCGAGGCGTTCGAACGGGCCGCCGACATGGTCGAGGCCTGGGCGCACGAGTACCGGGCCGTGCCCGCCTGACGTGACGCGGGGCGCGCCGCAAGCCCGTACGGGGGATCAGACCCGTACGGGCTTCGCGTCGTGCAGGGAGATCGCCCGCTGCATGGCCTTGCGCGCCCGCGGGGTGTCGCGGGCGTCGCGGTAGGCGACGGCGAGGCGGAACCAGCTGCGCCAGTCCCCCGGGGCGTCCTCCGTCTCGGCCTTGCGGCGCGCGAAGACCTCGTCGGCGGAGTCCCGCAGGATCCGGCCGTACTTGTCCCGCTCCAGCTCGTCCACGGGCAGTCCGCCCTCGGCTTCGAGCTCGGTGGCGAGCTGGTTGGCCTTGGTGACGAACTGCGTGTTCTTCCACAGGAACCAGATGCCGATGACCGGCAGGATCAGCACCGCCACCCCGAAGGTGACGGTGATCCAGGTGCCGTGCTGGATCAGCATCAGGCCCCGGCTGCCGACCAGGACGAAGTACACGACCAGGACGGCGGCCGTGAGGAAGTAGGTGATCTTCGCGCGCATGGGGACTACTGCCTGCTCATCAGCCGAGGTCGAGGAAGTTTTCCAGGCCGAAAGTGAGGCCCGGGGTCTGCGTCACACGCCGCACGCCGAGCAGGATGCCCGGCATGAAGCTGCTGTGGTGCAGGGAGTCGTGACGGATCGTCAAGGTCTCGCCCTCGCCGCCGAGCAGGACCTCCTGGTGGGCCAGCAGGCCGCGCAGCCGGATCGCGTGCACCGGGACACCCTCGACGTTCGCGCCGCGCGCGCCGTCGAGCGCGGTGGCGGTGGCGTCGGGCTGCGGGGCGCAGCCGGCTTCGGCGCGTGCGGCGGCGATGAGCTGGGCCGTACGGGTCGCCGTGCCGGAGGGGGCGTCGACCTTGTTCGGGTGGTGCAGCTCGACGACCTCGACGGACTCGAAGTAGCGCGCGGCCTGGGCGGCGAACTTCATGGTGAGGACGGCGCCGATGGAGAAGTTCGGGGCGATGAGCACGCCCGTCTCCGGTGAGCCGGCGAGCCAGGTGTTCAGCTGGGCGAGGCGGCCCTCGGTCCAGCCGGTGGTGCCGACCACTCCGTGGATGCCGTGGCCGATGAGGAAGTCCAGGTTCTCCATCACCGAGGCCGGGGTGGTCAGCTCGACCGCGACCTGGGCGCCGGCGTCGGCCAGCGTCTGAAGCTTGTCGCCGCGGCCGAGGGCCGCCACCAGCTCCATGTCGGCGGCGGCCTCGACCGCCTTGACGGCCTCGGAGCCGATGCGGCCCTGCGCTCCGAGGACTGCCACGCGCAGCTTGCTCATAGTTGCTTCCTTACTTACGTACGGAACTAGGCGACGGCCTCGTCGAGGCGGGCGGCCTGCTTTTCCTTCAGCGGGCCGATCACCGCGAGCGAGGGGCGCTGGGCCAGTACATCCTGTGCGACCGAGCGGACGTCGTCCGGGGTCACGGCGGCGATCCGGGCCAGCATGTCGTCGACCGACATCTGGTCACCCCAGCACAGCTCGCTCTTGCCGATGCGGTTCATGATCGCGCCGGTGTCCTCCAGGCCGAGGACGGTGGAGCCGGAGAGCTGGCCGATGGCCCGCTTGATCTCGTCGTCGGTCAGTCCGTCGGAGGCGACCTTGTCGAGCTCGGCGCGGCAGATCCGCAGGACGTCGTGGACCTGGCTCGGGCGGCAGCCGGCGTAGACGCCGAAGAGGCCGGTGTCGGCGAAGCCCGAGGTGTACGAGTACACGCTGTAGGCCAGGCCGCGCTTCTCCCGGACCTCCTGGAAGAGGCGCGAGGACATGCCTCCGCCGAGGGCGGTGTTCAGGACGCCCAGGGCCCAGCGGCGCTCGTCGGTGCGGGCGAGACCCGGCATGCCGAGGACCACGTGGGCCTGCTCGGTCTTGCGGTTCACCAGCTCGACGCGGCCGGAGGTGCGGATGCGCTTGGTGCCGCTGCGCGGGCCGATCGGCTCGGCGTCGGTCCGGGTGAGCGAGCCGGCCTTCTCGAAGGCCGCGCGGACCTGGCGTACGACCTTGTTGTGGTCGACGTTGCCCGCGGCGGCCACGACCAGGTGGGTGGGGTCGTAGTGCTTCTTGTAGAAGCGGCGGATCCGGTCGGCGCCGAGCGCGTTGATCGTGTCGACGGTGCCCAGGACGGGTCGGCCCAGCGGGGTGTCGCCGTACATGGTCTGCGCGAACAGGTCGTGGACCATGTCGCCCGGGTCGTCCTCGGTCATGGCGATCTCTTCGAGGATGACGCCGCGCTCGGCGACGACGTCCTCCTCACGGATCAGCGAGCCGGTGAGCATGTCGCAGACGACGTCGATGGCCAACGGCAGGTCGGTGTCGAGCACCCGTGCGTAGTAGCAGGTGTACTCCTTCGCCGTGAAGGCGTTCATCTCGCCGCCGACCGCGTCGATCGCGGAGGAGATGTCGAGGGCGCTGCGCTTGCCGGTGCCCTTGAAGAGGAGGTGCTCGAGGTAGTGCGTGGCGCCGTTGAGCGTCGGGGTCTCGTCGCGCGAGCCGACGTGTGCCCAGATGCCGAAGGTGGCGGACCGGACGGAGGGCAGCGTCTCGGTGACGATGCGCAGTCCGCCGGGGAGGACCGTGCGCCGGACGGTGCCGATGCCGCTCTGGCCCGTGAGCAGGGTTTGGGTACGGGCGACGGCCCGCCCCTCCGAAGAGGGGCGGGCCGTCACACGGGAACTACGCGACGTCACTTGTCGGAGTCGTCCTTGTCAGCGTCGTCGCCGGCGGCCTCGCCGTCGATCACGGGGATCAGGGAGAGCTTGCCGCGCGAGTCGATCTCGGCGATCTCCACCTGGACCTTGGTGCCGACCGCGAGCACGTCCTCGACGTTCTCCACGCGCTTGCCACCGGCGAGCTTGCGGATCTGCGAGATGTGCAGCAGGCCGTCCTTGCCGGGCATCAGGGAGACGAAGGCACCGAAGGTGGTGGTCTTGACGACCGTACCCAGGTAGCGCTCGCCGACCTCCGGCATGGTCGGGTTGGCGATCGCGTTGATCGTGGCGCGGGCGGCCTCGGCGGCCGGGCCGTCGGAGGCACCGATGTAGATGGTGCCGTCGTCCTCGATCGTGATCTCGGCGCCGGTGTCCTCCTGGATCTGGTTGATCATCTTGCCCTTGGGGCCGATGACCTCACCGATCTTGTCCACCGGGATCTTGACGGTGATGATCCGCGGGGCGTACTGGGACATGGCGTCCGGCGTGTCGATCGCTTCCATCATCACGTCGAGGATGTGGAGGCGGGCGTCGCGGGCCTGCTTGAGGGCGGCGGCCAGAACCGAGGCCGGGATGCCGTCGAGCTTGGTGTCCAGCTGGAGCGCGGTGACGAACTCCTTGGTGCCGGCGACCTTGAAGTCCATGTCGCCGAAGGCGTCCTCCGCACCGAGGATGTCGGTGAGGGCGACGTAGTGGGTCTTGCCGTCGATCTCCTGCGAGATCAGACCCATGGCGATGCCGGCGACGGGGGCCTTGAGGGGCACACCGGCGTTCAGCAGCGACATGGTGGAGGCGCAGACCGAGCCCATGGACGTCGAGCCGTTGGAGCCGAGGGCCTCGGACACCTGACGGATCGCGTACGGGAACTCCTCGCGGGTCGGGAGGACCGGCACGATGGCGCGCTCGGCGAGCGCGCCGTGGCCGATCTCGCGGCGCTTGGGCGAGCCCACGCGGCCGGTCTCACCGACGGAGTACGGCGGGAAGTTGTAGTTGTGCATGTAGCGCTTGCGGGTCACCGGGGAGAGGGTGTCCAGCTGCTGCTCCATGCGGAGCATGTTCAGGGTGGTGACGCCCAGGATCTGGGTCTCGCCACGCTCGAACAGCGCCGAGCCGTGCACGCGAGGGATGGCCTCGACCTCGGCGGCCAGCGTACGGATGTCCGTGACGCCGCGGCCGTCGATGCGGACCTTGTCCTTGATGACGCGCTCGCGCACCAGGGCCTTGGTCAGGCTGCGGTAGGCGGCGGAGATCTCCTTCTCGCGGCCCTCGAAGGCCGGGAGGAGCTTCTCGGCGGCGATCTCCTTGACGCGGTCCAGCTCGGCCTCGCGGTCCTGCTTGCCCGCGATGGTCAGCGCCTGGGAGAGGTCACCCTTGACGGCGGCCGCGAGGGCCTCGTACACGTCGTCCTGGTAGTCCAGGAAGACCGGGAACTCGCCCTCGGGCTTGGCGGCCTTGGCGGCCAGGTCGGCCTGGGCCTTGCAGAGCGCCTTGATGAACGGCTTCGCGGCCTCGAGGCCCGCGGCGACGATCTCCTCGGTCGGCGCCTCGGCGCCGCCCTTGACGAGGGCGATGGTCTTCTCGGTGGCCTCGGCCTCGACCATCATGATCGCGACGTCGCCGTCCTCCAGGGCGCGGCCCGCGACGACCATGTCGAAGACGGCGTCTTCGAGCTCGGTGTGCGTCGGGAAGGCCACCCACTGGCCGCGGATCAGCGCAACGCGGACGCCGCCGATCGGGCCGGAGAAGGGCAGGCCGGCCAGCTGGGTGGACGCGGACGCGGCGTTGATCGCGACGACGTCGTACAGGTGGTCCGGGTTGAGCGCCATGATCGTGGCGACGACCTGGATCTCGTTGCGCAGGCCCTTCTTGAAGGACGGGCGCAGCGGGCGGTCGATCAGGCGGCAGGTGAGGATCGCGTCCTCGGAGGGCCGGCCCTCGCGGCGGAAGAAGGAGCCGGGGATCTTGCCGGCCGCGTACATCCGCTCCTCGACGTCGACCGTCAGGGGGAAGAAGTCGAGCTGGTCCTTGGGCTTCTTCGACGCGGTGGTGGCGGAAAGCACCATCGTGTCGTCGTCCAGGTAGGCAACGGCGGAGCCGGCGGCCTGGCGGGCCAGACGGCCCGTCTCGAAGCGGATGGTGCGGGTGCCGAAGGAACCGTTGTCAATGACGGCCTCGGCGTAGTGGGTCTCGTTCTCCACTAGCGTTTTCTCCATTTTCGTCGTCTCCGTCCGCCACCCGTGTGGTGGTGGACGGTTGCGGAGAAGCGCTCCTGGCGTGCGGGCCGGTCTTCGATCGAAGCATCCGGATTCTGGGCCCGTGGGGGCTTTCCGGGTGCCACTACCGAGGACCGGCGGCGTAGGGAGGGCGCTCCTCCTCTTCAGTTGTGCATGCACTGCGTCATGCACGGTGCAGGTGCGTCCAGACTACAAAGCGTCCGGTACGTCCCGCACGTACAGCAAAGGGAGCGGCCCCCTGAGTGTGGGAACCGCTCCCTTCACAGCGTCTTTACTTGGCGCCGGCCGCACCGCGGCGGATGCCGAGGCGCTCGACCAGCGTACGGAAGCGCTGGATGTCCTTCTTGGCCAGGTACTGCAGCAGGCGGCGGCGCTGGCCGACCAGGATCAGCAGACCACGACGGGAGTGGTGGTCGTGCTTGTGGGCCTTCAGGTGCTCGGTCAGGTCCGAGATGCGGCGGGACAGCATCGCGACCTGGACCTCGGGAGAGCCGGTGTCGCCCTCCTTGGCACCGAACTCGCTGATGATCTGCTTCTTCGTAGCGGCGTCGAGCGGCACGCGTACTCCTCGTTTAGGTCTTCGTTGCCACCGAGTGCCCCAGGTCGAATTCTCTGGGGATCTTCCGTAACTCGGGAGGCGGGGTCCGCTGAGCGCAGCCTCCAGAAGAATCCGGGGGCGCGTACACAAACGGCCGTAACACAGCGTACCAGGCTGCCGCTCGTCCCCGTCTCAGCTGGTGAGCGCGCGGGCCCGGGTGTAGACGTCGAGCACGGCGAGGGCCAGCGGGACCAGGCTGAGCAGCACTGCCGCCTCGGTGAGGTCGAGCAGGCGCCCCCAGAAGGGTGACAGACCGCGGCGGGGAATGACCAGCGATATACCGACGAGGAGGGCCGCGCCGGCGGCCACGGCCGCCGAGAGCCCGATGGTACGGAGGTCCAGGCCGCTGCGGTCGTGGTGGCGGACGTACTCGGTGAGCAGGCCGGCCGGGGGGTGCACGGCCATGCCCAGGACGAGCAGGCCGACGGCGGCGACCCCGGCGACGAGGGCGACGGTGACCTGCGAGGTGTAGCGGAAGAGGCGGGCGCGCAGCAGCATCGCGAGGCCGGTGGCGAGGGCCAGCAGGCGGCTCCAGGTGTTGTCGCAGAAGCCGAGGACGGCGGCGGAGCCGACCGTGACCGCGGCGCAGCCGCCGACCAGACCGAGCAGCATCTCGTGGCCGCGGCGGACCTGGGCGGCGATGGCCTGGGCGTCGAGTGGGGCCGCCGCGTCGTACTGGTCGGCGCCGCCGTGCTCGCCGTACGGCCCGGTCTCGTGGCGCTCCGGGGTCTCGTATTCCTCCACGGCGCTCTGCGGGGCGGCGTACCCGATCGGGAGGCGTGCGAAGCGGGCGGAGAGGCCGGGGAGGAAGGCGACGAGCCCGATGGCGACGGGTGCGCAGACGGCGGCGGTGGCGGTCGCGGAGGCCTCGGTGACGATGGCGAGGAAGGTGGCGAGGGTCCCGGTGGCGCCGAGGAACGTGACGGCGACGAAGGGGGCGTCGCCGTGGGGGCTGAGCGCGACCAGGGCGACGGCGGCGACGAGGACGCACACGCAGCCGAGCAGGAACTGGAGGCGGCCGGGGCCCTCGCCCGCGGCGGGGGCGATGATGCCGGCGCCGGCGATCAGCAGGTGCGGGACGGCGGCCAGTCCCAGGGCGACGGCGGAGCCGCGGTCGCGGTAGACGCGGGCGCGGACCCCGGCGGCGGCGGTGAGCAGGAGGCCGACGGCGCCGGCGATGACGCCGGGCAGGCCGTTGACGTCGTGCAGGGCGGGGTCGGCGTACCAGAGGACGAAGCCGAGCAGGACGAAGAGGAGCGCGGCGCCTGCCAGGCCCGCGCCGCGCAGCATGTCCTCGCTCCAGCGGCGGCGGTCGCGGACGACGGCGGAGGCGACGGCGTCGCAGGCGTCGTCGAAGACGGCGGGCGGCAGGGACTCGGCGAAGGGGCGCAGGCTCAGCACCTCGCCGTCGAGGACCTGCTGGGCGGCGAGGGTGCGGGCGCCGTCGAGGACGGTGCCGGAGCGGCGTACCAGGTGGAAGCCGGTGGGTGCGCCGACGGGCTGGGTCTGGCCGGTGAGGCGCAGCAGCTCGGGGTAGACGTCGGCGACGGCGATGTCATCGGGGAGGGCCACGTCGATGCGGCTGTCGGGGGCCACGACGGTGACCCTGCAGAAGCCGGTCGCTCCGGCCGTATTCACCTTGGGCCCTCCGGGTGGGTGAAACGGTGTGCGTGGTCGGCCGTGGTTGATCCGCGGTCGTCCGGGATCGACCTGCGGTCGTCCGCGGTGGATTCGCGGATGCGCATGGCGTGCGCGCCAGACTACCGGGAGTATCCATGGCTGTCGGCACATAGGATCGCCGACGCGCGAAGGAGACCCCCTGGGTGCCCGGGACTTGGGGCTGCCGGCTGCGAAGTCACGTCCTGCATCGAGGGGTTGGTGCTCCGGTGAGCCAGATCGTCGTCAAACGCCCGCCCCGGTCGCTGCCGCCGGAAGTCCCTTCGGACGAGCTGAGGCTTCAGGCTCCGCCGGAGCTTGCGCGGGGGCAGCAGGAGGGCATGATGATGCAGCTCCTGCCGATGCTGGGCATGGGTTCCTCGGTCGTCTTCTTCTTCTTGCCGGGCAATCATCCGTTCATGCGGGTCATGGGTGTGCTGATGCTCGTGTCAACGGCGGGCATGGCCGCCGCGCAGATCGTCCGCCACCGTCGCGGTACGCAGGGGCAAATGGCCGATGCGCGCCGGGACTATCTGAAGTACCTCGCGCAGACGCGTCGTCAGGTACGCCGCACCGCGCGGGCGCAGCGGGACGCCCAGCTGTACCTGCACCCGGCTCCGGACCAGCTGTGGTCGGTGGTGGCGGAGGGCTCGCGGTTGTGGGAGCGGCGGGTCGGGGACGCGGACTTCGGGCAGGTCCGGCTGGGGCTGGGCGCGCAGCGTCTGGCGACCCCGCTGGCGGCTCCGCAGACGGCGCCGGTGGACGAGTTGGAGCCGCTGGCGGCGGGCGCGATGCAGCGGTTCCTGCGGGTGCACTCCTCGCTGGACGGGCTGCCGGTGGCGGTGTCGATCCGGGCGTTCTACCACGTGACGGTGGACGGGGAGCCGGAGTCGGCGCGCGGGGCGG
This sequence comes from Streptomyces sp. NPDC060028, assembly GCF_042736725.1. NCBI lineage: Bacteria > Bacillati > Actinomycetota > Actinomycetes > Kitasatosporales > Streptomycetaceae > Streptomyces > Streptomyces sp. NPDC060028. Next base: position 13,197 of record NZ_JBHWVJ010000025.1, read on the forward strand.
CGCGGGCGCTGGTGGCGCAGCTGACGGCGCTGCACTCCCCCGAGGACCTGGTGGTCGCGGTGGTGGCGGCGCCGGGTGCGGTGCCCTCGTGGGACTGGACGAAGTGGCTGCCGCACACGCAGGTGCCGGGGCAGGTCGACGGGGCGGGCACCAAGCGGCTGTTCGGTGACGACCTGACCGAGCTGGAGGCGCTGCTGGCGCCCCGTCTGGAGGGGCGGCCGCGGTTCAGCCGGGAGGTGTCCCCGGTACTGGACCAGCCGCACCTGGTGGTCGTGCTCGATGGCGGGATGGTGCCGCCGGACTCGGTTTTCGCGGCGGCCGAGGGTGTGCAGGGCGTGACGGTCGTCGAGGTGGTGGCGGGCTCACTGGACGAGCCGCGGGGCGGGCTGTCGGTCGTGGTGCGGCCGGGCCGGCTGCGGCTGGAGTCGGGCGGGGGCGTCGCGTACGAGGGTGTCCCGGACACGCTGTCGCTGCCCGCGGCGGAGGCCCTGGCCCGGCAGTTGGCGCCGCTGCGCACGGGTGGCGGGGACGATGACGAGCCGCTGCTGGCCAATCTGGACTTCACGGACCTGCTGAACCTGGGTGACGCGGCCCAGGTCGACGTGGCCCGGACCTGGCGGCCGCGGTCGGCCGGCGAGCGGCTGCGGGTGCCGATCGGGGTGGGCGAGGACGGCTCCCCGGTCATGCTGGACCTGAAGGAGGCCGCGCAGGAGGGCATGGGGCCGCACGGCCTGTGCGTGGGCGCGACCGGTTCGGGCAAGTCGGAGCTGCTGCGCACGCTGGTGCTGGGGCTGGCGGTGACGCACACCTCGGAGACGCTGAATTTCGTCCTGGCGGACTTCAAGGGGGGTGCCACCTTCACCGGGATGGGGCAGATGCCGCACGTCGCGGCGGTCATCACCAATCTGGCGGACGATCTGACACTGGTGGACCGCATGGGCGACTCCATCCGCGGCGAGCTGCAGCGCCGGCAGGAGCTGCTGCGCTCGGCGGGCAACTACGCGAACATCCACGACTACGAGAAGGCCCGCGGGGCCGGCGCACCGTTGGAGCCGCTGGCCTCGCTGGTGCTGGTCATCGACGAGTTCTCCGAACTGCTCACCGCGAAGCCCGACTTCATCGACATGTTCATCCAGATCGGCCGCATCGGCCGGTCGCTGGGCGTGCATCTGCTGCTGGCCTCGCAGCGGCTGGAGGAGGGCAAGCTGCGCGGGCTGGACACGTACCTCTCGTACCGGATCGGTCTGCGGACCTTCTCGGCGGCGGAGTCGCGGGCCGCGATCGGGGTGCCGGACGCCTACCACCTGCCCTCGGTGCCCGGTTCGGGCTACCTGAAGTTCGGGACGGACGAGATGACCCGCTTCAAGGCGGCGTACGTCTCGGGCGCCTACCGCTCGGGCCGCCCGGACCTGCCGGTCGGGCTGTTCCCGGTGGAGCGGCGGCCCGCGCTGTTCACGGCGGCGCCGGTGCCGGTGGTGTACGCGGCCCCGGATCCGGCGTACCTGGCGGCGCAGGGCGCGCGGGGCGGCGACGCGCCGGCGGACACGGTGCTGGACGTGATCGTGGGCCGGCTGGAGGGGCAGGGGGTGCCGGCGCACCAGGTGTGGCTGCCGCCACTGGAGCAGGCGCCGCCACTCGACCAGCTGTTGCCGGCGCCGGCGCCGAGCCCCGAGCGGGGGCTGCACGCGCAGGGGTACACGCGGTCCGGGGGGCTCGTCGTACCGCTCGGCCTGATCGACAAGCCGTACGAGCAGCGGCGCGAGGTGCTGTACCGGGACTTCTCGGGTGCGGCGGGCCACATGCTGGTGGTCGGCGGTCCGCAGTCGGGCAAGTCGACGCTGATGCGCACCCTGATCTCCTCCTTCGCGCTCACCCACACCCCGCGCGAGGTGCAGTTCTACGGGCTGGACTTCGGCGGCGGCAGCCTGTCCTCGCTCGCCGGGCTGCCGCACGTGGGCGGGATCGCCTCGCGGCTGGACCCGGAGCGGGTGCGGCGTACCGTCGCGGAGGTCGGCGGGATCCTGAACCGGCGCGAGGAGTTCTTCCGCTCCGAGGGCATCGACTCCATCGGCACCTACCGGCGGCGGCGCGCGGCGGGCGACCTGCCGGGCGAGGCCTGGGGAGACGTCTTCCTGCTCATCGACGGGTGGGGCGGTTTCCGGGGCGAGTACGAGGGCCTGGAGCCGGTGGTCACGGACATCGCGTCCCGGGGTCTGGGATACGGCATCCACGTGGTGGTCACCGCCGCCCGCTACATGGAGGTCCGGGCCGCGCTGAAGGACCACGTGCTCGGCCGACTGGAGCTGCGCCTCGGCGACGTCATGGACTCCGAGTTCGACCGGCGGGTCGCGGCGAACGTGCCCGCCGGGATGCCGGGCCGCGGCCAGGTGCCGGAGAAGCTGCACTTCCTGGGCGCCCTGCCGCGCATCGACGGCTCGCACGCCGCGGACGACCTGTCGCAGGCCACGGCGGCCTTCGTGGCGGCGGTCAGGGAGAACTGGGCGGGCTCGGCGGCTCCCGGGGTACGGCTGCTGCCGCGGCTGCTCACCGCCGACCGGCTGCCCAAGGGCGGGGAGCAGCCCGCCCGCGGGGTGGCGATCGGCGTCGACGAGACGGACCTGGAGCCGGTGTTCGTCGACTTCGATACCGACCCCTTCCTCCTCGTCTTCGGCGAGAGCGAGTCCGGCAAGACGAACCTGCTGAGGCTCATCGCCCGGCAGATCGCCGAGCGCTACCCGCCCGACCGGGCCCGGCTGGTGGTCGGCGACTACCGGCGGAGCCTGCTGGGGGCGCTGCCGGAGGGGCACCTGCTGGAGTACGCGCCCACGGTGAGCTCCCTGCAGACGCACATGGAGGCCCTGGTCGGGGTGTTCTCGCGGCGCCAGCCGCCCGCGGACGTCACCCCGCGGCAGTTGCGCGACCGCAGTTGGTGGACGGGGCCGGACGTCTTCGTCGTCATCGACGACTACGACCTGGTGGCCACGAGCCAGGGCAATCCGCTGGCCCGGCTGGTGGAGTTCCTGCCGTTCGCCCGGGACACGGGGGTGCGTTTCGTCATCGCGCGCAACTCGGCGGGGGCCTCGCGTTCGCTGTACGAGCCGTTCGTGCAGCGGGTCAAGGAGCTCGGCGCGCAGGGAGTGGTGCTGTCCGGCGACCCGTCCGAGGGGGACCTGGTCGGCAATGTCCGCCCCCGGCCGATGCCCCCGGGCCGGGCGTACTTCACCACGCGCAGGCGGGGCACGTCGCTGGTCCAGCTCGGTCTGCTGCCAGAGGCGTGAGGGCGGAGCGTGAGGGCGGAGACCATCCCGATCCGGGAAAGCCTCCCCCGGCCCCCTGGTCTGCACCGATAATCGGCAGCGAACGCAGCAGTGGCACCGCGCACCGAGGGAGAGGCCGCACATGGGCACCCAGCAGGAGAAGGACGAGCTGTACGCGCTCGACATCAGCGGCGTCGAGTGGGAGGGCCCGCCCGGGACCAGCCCGGAGAAGGAGCGGGTCGAGATCGCCCGGCTGCCCGAGGGCGCGGTGGCGATGCGGTCCTCGCTGGACCGGGACACCGTGCTGCGTTACACCGCGGCCGAGTGGGAGGCGTTCGTACTCGGGGCGAGGGACGGCGAGTTCGACCTCGACCGGGGCCCGCGCTGAGACCCGTCGGCGGCAGTGCACGGTGAGGGGGCGCGCCCGTATCGGGTGCGCCCCTTCGCTGTCGCGTGCGCGGGGCCCGGGACGGGTTTCGGGCTCAGTACGCCTCGGCAGCAGGGCTCAGTAGGCCTCGGTGAACAGGCGCGAGGCCTTCACGTCGGTGGCCCGGTAGTCGGCCTTGCCGCGCTCGACGAGGTCCGCGACGAGCGCCAGCTGGTCGCGCATGTGCTCGGCCTTGCCCTTGTACTTGGCCTGGAGCTGCACGTACTGGGCGTGCGCCTCTCCGTCCCAGGTGTCGGTGACGACCTTCAGGGCGCGGTCCATGTCGAGCAGGTCCTGGACGATCTTCTGCGAGATCGCCCGGATCCGGTCGGCCATGACCTGGACGCTCTCGTACCTGACCTTGGTGTGGCCGTCGGCACCGGACATGATCTTCTCCTTCGGGATGCTGGATCGACGGGGGGATCAGATGCCGTTGAGTGCGGAGCCGTTGCCGCCGGCGGCGTTCTTGACGGAATTGAACGCCGCGCGCACGTCGTCGTCCTGGGCGTTGCTCAGGTTCCTGGTCTCGCAGACCGCGTGGTGCAGGATCCCGAGCAGCCTGCGGATCTGGTCGTGGTCCTCGTTGACGAGGGTCTGGGCCGAGACGAAACCCGAGGCGCCGACGCCCGTCCAGCCGGCGCTCACGGTGGAGAGGATGTCCGCCAGCTCGCGGGCCTGCCGGGTGACGCCGTTTGCCGTATCGGCGATCCTGTTGGCCGCCTTGACGACCGGATCGTCCGCGAGTCCGAAATCATTGCTCATCGAAAGCCCCTCACTTCTCACTACGCCGGGCCGATCACAGTCGTGAAGTCGGTGGCCACTGTAGCCAGTTGGCGGCCAGGCCCGGATACCGTCGGGTGGCCCGTGTTGACGGCCGTGACCGTTCACTGCAAACGGCGACCGCGGGCCCGGGCGTCCCTGATCACGGTCGCCCCGCCGACGACGGCCACGATGAGCAGGGCGCCGGTCCCCAGGGCGTACGCCCCCAGCCGCTGCTCCCGCCCCTGCGCGGTCTCGGCCGTGTTCAGCGCGGCCACGTGCGGGGCGGCCGCCGGGGGCGGGCCCGGATCCCGAACGGGTGACGTGGGGGTCTCACGGTCCCGGGTGACGGCGCGCACCGGGTCGACGACACCCCATCCGACGTAATCGTCACGGCTGTTGACGTCCCGCTCCGCGGTGTTCTCGATCTGCCAGACCACCTGCTGCGGGGTCCAGTCCGGGTGCTCGGCGCGCACCAGGGCGGCGACCGCGGCGACGTAGGGCGCGGAGAAGCTGGTGCCGCTGTCGACGCACTGGCCGTAGCCGGGGACGGTGGAGACGATGTCGACGCCGGGCGCCGCGACCCCGATGAACGCGCCGGGCTGGGAGAAGGCCGCCCGTTCGTTGTCGCGGTCCGAGGCGGCCACGGCGAGGACTCCGGGGAAGGCCGCCGGATAGGTGTCGCGCTTCTCGCCGCTCAGGCCGTCGTTGCCCGCGGAGGCGACCACCACCGCGTTCGCCGCGATGGCCCGCTCCAGCGCCTTGCCGAGGGCGGAGCCGGGGGTCAGCGGTGCGTCGGTGTCCTGGGAGATGTTGATGACCTGGGCACCCTTGGCCACCGCGTGGTCGATGGCCTGGCTCAGGGTCCCGGTGTCGCCGTTGCCCTGCCCGTCGTTCTGCCGGATGGGGATGATCGTCGCCTCCGGGGCCAGGCCCACGAAGCCGGTGCCCGGCTGCGGGCGGGCCGCGATCAGTCCGGCGACCCGGGTGCCGTGCCCGACGGTGTCGTGCGTACCGTCGCCCTGCGGGTCGAGGAGGTCCCGGCCGGCGCCGGCGTCGACGGCGCCCGCGAGCTGCGGGTTCGCCCGGTCGACGCCGGTGTCGATGACCGCGACGCGGATGCCGTTGCCCCGGGCGTCCGCGCCCCTGGTCTTCGCCCAGAGCTCGTCCAGCAGGAGCCGCTGCAGGGCCCAGGGGCGGTCCGCGATCTGCTTCCGCATCGGGAAGGTGCACTCCCCTGCGCCGTACGGGGCCTGCGGCGCGGGAGCCGCCGCGCCACAGAGGGCGCTCAGCACGAGGACGGCGGCAGCGACGGCAGCGGCACCGACGGGTTGAGCGGCCGCGCGGGCAGACTCAGGCATGGGCGGCGTCCTCACGAACCCTGCGGCTGACGTGCGGAGTTGGTGTCCAGCCGGGGCCCCTTGGAGAGGAACTGCGACCAGGCGATGGGCACCAGGGCGGGTACGACGCCCCCGTAGCCGAGCCGGGCCTGCGCCTGGCTGGGCTGGGGGCGGCCGTCGCCCGTCGGCTGCGCCTGCGCCTTGGCCTTCGGGGCGTCGCTGTCGCCGTTGGCCTGCAGGGCGTACCGCAGTCCGGTGTCGGTCACCAGGAAGAGGGAACCGCCGGCGGTGGCCTGGCGGCCCTGGAGCTGGGTGTACAGCAGTCCCGAGCCCGGTGTGACGTACGCGCTCGCGCCGCCGGCGGTGACGTCGAACGGGAATCCGGCGCCGGCCCAGGTGCTCAGGGTCGGCTTGCCCTGGCCGTCCACCGAGCGCAGGACGCTGCAGACGGTGTCGCGGTCGCCCGCGGTGGCACCGGCGGCGTCCGCGGAGGGCGCCGAGGCGGGCCGGTTGATCCGTTCGACCTTCTTCTGCGGCCACTTGGCGCCGCTCTTGAAGGGTGCGGGGTCCGGGCTCAGGGACTGGAGGTCCACCTCGCGGGGCTTGCCGTGCATGTCGAGGCCGTCGGTCGCGGGCGAGGAGATCAGCAGCCAGGCCACGAAGTCGGAGACCGGTACCACCTTCCCGGGCAGGACGACGTAGTGCTGCGCGCCGGAGCCGGTCATCGCCTTGAGCACCGTGCCCACCCGGCCGTCGTCGCCGGCCAGGCCCTGGACGCCCGCACCGGTCCCGACCGCGCCGGCGGGCAGCTCCGGGAAGGCGAGGTCGTCGCCGGAGTCGAGGGTGGCCAGCCAGGCCTCGGTGACCTGCTGCGGGGGCGCGCCGGTGCCGACCACGGCGTTGGTCATGGTGCCCGCGTCCGGGGCGCCCTCGGGGAACCGGTACTTCGTACCCGCCGAGTCGACGAGGTACCGCTCCTTGGCTCCCTCGGAGTTCTGTACGTACAGCGCCTGGGTGTCGCCGAGCCTGCGCGGGCCGTCCATCACCTTCTCCTCCCGGCCGGCGAGGACGAAGGCGGCGCTCTGCACGCCCCGGCCGTTGCCGCCGGGCCGCTGGCAGACCGCCCAGCGCTTGGCCCTGCCTGCGTCCCCGGGGGCCGGGAGGCGGTCGGGGGCGTAGGGGATGCCGATGACGGGGCCGCGCGGCAGCCTCCCCTGGTCGAGCAGCTTGTCGTCGACCTGGATCACGCCGGACTTGGCGGGATCCAGCAGGAGTCGGGCCGAGGCGAGGTTCATCACCGGGTGCAGACGGGCCTGTTCCTTGCCGTTGACGGTGGTCGTCAGGACGACGTACCGGGTCGTCGACTGCCTGCCGACGATCACCTGGGCGCCGGGGGCGTCCCAGTTCTTGGGCGCCACCGGCCTGAACATGCCCCAGGCCCCGAAGGCGCCGAGCACCAGCGCGGCGCTGACCAGGCCGGGGACGACCGCGCGCAGCGGACGCGGGGCGCCCTCCTCGGTCCCCGACGCGGAGGGTTGGAGGAACGCGGCCACCGTGCGCCGCTTCGCAAAGGTGTACGCGTTGAGCTCATCACGTCGTGACGCCATGACCGCCTGCTTCTCCCCGCACGGCCCGGTCGGTGACCACGGTTCCCGGGCCTCGACTGTCGGACCGGGGACCTACTATGCCTCTTGACGGACCGTCTGGTGACGGCGCGTGGCGTGCGGTCGCCGCCGCGGATCGTTTCGGCCGGGGAATGCAAGGGTGTTGGGGCGGATCGGGGCGGATCCGGAGCCGTGCGGCCGATCGTCGCGCGGGACCGGTGTCCACGGGGTCCGGCCCTCGAAGGGGAGGTGCGCGAGTGGACGTGAGCGCTGCGCAGCCGCAGAGCGGCACGGCGTCGCCCCCGCGCGCCGGGGTGACGCCGCGGCCGAAGTCGACTCCGGGGCGGTTCGGGCCGTTCCGATTGCAACAGCTCGTACTGCTCCAGCTCGCCGCGGCCGCGCTGCTGGTGCCCTGGGCGGTCGAACCGCTGCTGCGGGTGCTCGCGGGCGCGCTCGCCCTCGTGCTGGTGGCGCTCGCGGTCGTACGCCGCCACCGGCGTTCCCTGCCCGAGTGGATCGGCAGCGCGCTGGCGCTGCGCGCGCGCCGTCGGCGAGCCGCCGCCTTCACCCTGCCCGCGGGTACCGAGCCGGGGCTGGGCCCGCTGGTCGAGGCCGATCCGGCGCTGCGGACCCTCACCTTCGGCGGGCGCGACCGGGGGCCCGTCGGGATGGTCGGCGACGGGACCTTCCTGACCGCGGTCGTCCAGGTGGACATGGACGCCACCGCACTGCGGCCCGAGCGGACGGCGCGGCCGCTGCCGCTGGCCGTCGTACGGGACATCCTGGAGGTGGACGGAATCCGGCTGGAGTCCGCGCAGCTGGTGCAGCACACCCAGCCGGCGCCGGCGCCGCACCTTCCCGCCCAGTCGGCGGCGACGCGCAACTACGCCCCGCTGCAGGCCCTGACGGGCTCACCGGCGGTGCGGCTGACGTGGATCGCGCTCAAGCTGGACCCGGAGCTGTGTCCCGAAGCGGTCACCGCGCGCGGTGGCGGCCTGGCGGGGGCACAGCGCTGCCTGGTGCGGGCGGCCGACCAGCTGGCGAGCCGCCTTGCGGGGGCCGGGTTCCGGGCGACCGTGCTGACCGAGCAGGAGCTGACGGGCGCGCTGGCCACGTCCTCGTGCGCGAACCCGATGGCGATCACCCAAGCCGGGCGGCCCGCGGGCACGCGGGGTCCGGGGCGGCGTACGGAGGAGACCGCGCGGGTCTGGCGCTGCGACGACCGGCGGCACACGACGTACTGGATAGGCCGCTGGCCGCAGCTGGGCGGCGCCGGGGCGGCCCTGCCGCAGTTCGTGGCGCTGCTGACCTCGCTGCCGGCGCTGGCCACGAACTTCAGCCTGACGATGTCCCCGGGCGGGCGGCAGGGGGTGACGCTGACCGGGCACGTCCGGATCACCGGGCGTAGCGACGAGGAACTGCTGGCGGCGCGGCGCGCGCTGGAGCGGGCGGCGCGGGGCGTGCAGAGCGGCCTGGTCCGGCTCGACCGCGAACAGGTGCCGGGGCTGCTGGCCTCACTGCCGCTGGGAGGCGCGCGGTGAGGGGCGGTGCCCGGAGCTCTGCGCGGGGCGGTGCGCGGGGCGGCTTCGGGCTGGTCGGCCCGCGGCGCGGGCGGCACGTGCTGTCGGCGGCCGATCTGGAGGCGCTGGCCCTGCCCGTCGGGGACGACGGCGTCGTCATCGGCGTGGACGCCGGGGGGCGGCCGTCGGTGCTCGGCGTCAACCGGCCCACCCCGTACGAGATCACGCTGATCGGTGGTCTGTGGACGGCGCAGGTGCTGGCGCTGCGTGCGGCGGCCACGGGTGCGCGGGTGGCGGTGGAGACCGGGCGCGGCCCGGTGTGGTCGCCGCTCGCCCGGGCGGCGGGCGGCGGGCAGCCGTGCGTGACCCTGCACGACGTGGGCCGGGTGCCGCCGCAGGGCGCGTCGGCCGGCAGTCCGGTCCTGGTGGTCCGCGACTGCGGGATGCGGCCGCCGCGCGGGCGCGTGGTGGCGGGGCCCTGGCAGTCGGTGCTGACCCTGCTGCCGTACCTGAGCCCGACGGCGCCGCGGCTGCTGCGCGGCGCGGCGCTGGCCGGCGTCCAGCGGGTCTCCCCCGACGAGGCGGAACGGATCGGCCGCCTGATGCGGCTGCCGCAGGGGGCGGTGGACTCCCTGCCGACGCTGGGCGACGGGGTGACGCTGTGGTGCACGACGCGGGACCGGCAGTTCGTGCTGACCCAGCCGACGGACACGGAGACGGCCCTGCTGGGCCCGCCGAGACGGATCGACTGACCGGCGGCTCTCGACCGGTACCCCTGCGGCCGCCGGTGGCGGCCCGGGCGGGGTGGGGGCCGGTTGGCCCGGAGGGTGTTGTTGTGGGCAGGATGTAACCGGCCCTCGCCTCGCGAGGCGGGGCCGTGGCGGTCCGACCGACGGGGGCGGGCCGATGGGGGCGGACACCGGTGACGGCGCGCGATTAGGCTGAGCGTCGGCGCGGCGTCGTGGTGGGCGCCGGACCAGTGTTCGACAGACCAGGAGGACCGACCAGTGAGCGGCGATCGGAACGAGAGGCGCGGCGGGACGTGGGACGTCCCGACGGACGATCAGTCCGACGCGGAGCCCGAACTGACGGGCGAGTTCACCATCGACTACACCCCACCGGCCTGGTACACGCAGGGCTCCGCCCCGGCGGCGCCGACCACGCCGGTTCCCGGCCTGCCCGAAGGCAGCGGCTTCGAGCCCCACCGGCCGGCCGAGCCGGACTCGGCCGACGCCGCGTCCGTACCCTTCCCCTTCCAGCCGCCGGCGCCGAGCACCCCGGAACCCGAGGCCCCGCCCGCGCCCTTCCAGGCACCGATCTACCAGATCCCGGCCGAGGCCGCGCCCTTCCAGCCGCCGGCCCCTAGCACCCCGGAACCCGAGGCCCCGCCCGCGCCGTTCCAGGCGCCGATCTACCGGAGCGAGCCCCCGGCCGAGGCCGCGCCCGCGCCGATCGCCCCGGCCCCGGTCGACCCGGTGCCGCCGGCGCCCGCGCCCGCGCCGCTCCAGGCCGCGGCCGAGGCGAGTGCGCCCTCGGGCGACGCCGGTGCGGCTCCCGTGCGCACCCCCACCCCCGCGGAGGGCACTCCCGTACCTCCCGCGGAGCGGGCGCCGCAGACCCCGTTCGAGGGATCCGCCCCGACGGCCGGGCCCGCCGAACTGCCCGCGCTGCCGCCCACGTTCCCGGCCTCGGGTGCGCCGCAGGACGGGTACGGGTTCCCGCCCGCACCCCCGGCGCCCGTGCAGCCCGTGCAGCCCGTGCAGCCCGTGCAGCCCGTGCAGCCCGTGCAGCCCGCTGACGGGTACGGGTTCCCGCCGCCCCAGCCCCAGCCCGCCGACGCCCCGAACGGCTACGGGTTCCCGCCGCCCCAGCCGCCGCCGCAGCCGCAGCCGCAGGCCCCGTACGTCGACCCCCGCACCGGCGCCCAGTGGCCCGCCGGGGCACAGCCGCAGCCGCAGCCGCCGTACCCGCAGCCCCAGCCGCAGGCCCACCCCCAGCACCCGTACCCGCAGGGCCCCGGCCCCGGCCCCGACCCGCGCTACGCGGCCGGCCATCCCACCGGCGGGGCGCCGCTCGGGTACACCGCCGCCGTCGAGCTGTCCTCGGACCGCCTGATCCGCGGCAAGCAGAAGGCCAAGAGCGGCGGCAACCCGGCCGCCGGCGGCATCTTCCGCTTCGGCGGCAAGGCGGCCGAAGCGGAGCGCCAGCGCAAGCTGGAGCTGATCCGCACCCCGGTGATGTCCTGCTACCGCATCGCCGTCATCAGCCTCAAGGGCGGCGTCGGCAAGACCACGACCACCACCGCCCTCGGCGCCACCCTCGCCACCGAGCGCCAGGACAAGATCCTGGCCATCGACGCGAACCCCGACGCCGGCACCCTCGGCCGCCGCGTGCGCCGCGAGACCGGGGCGACGATCCGCGACCTGGTCCAGGCGATCCCGTACCTGAACTCGTACATGGACATCCGGCGGTTCACCTCCCAGGCCCCCTCGGGCCTGGAGATCATCGCCAACGACGTGGACCCGGCCGTCTCGACGACCTTCAACGACGAGGACTACCGCCGCGTCATAGAGACGCTCGGACGCCAGTACCCGATCATCCTCACCGACTCGGGCACCGGCCTCCTCTACTCCGCCATGCGCGGGGTCCTGGACCTGGCCGATCAGCTGATCATCATCTCGACCCCGTCCGTGGACGGAGCGAGCAGCGCCAGCACCACGCTCGACTGGCTCTCCGCCCACGGGTACGCCGACCTCGTCTCGCGCTCCCTCACCGTCATCTCCGGGGTCCGCGAGACCGCCAAGATGATCAAGGTCGAGGACATCGTGCAGCACTTCGAGACCCGCTGCCGCGGCGTCGTCGTCGTGCCCTTCGACGAGCACCTCGCGGCCGGCGCCGAGGTCGACCTCGACATGATGCGCCCCAAGACCCGCGAGGCGTACTTCAACCTCTCCGCCATGGTCGCCGAGGACTTCATCCGCGCGCAGCAGGCCCCCCAGGGCCACTGGGGCCAGCCCCAGCAGCACCCGCAGCCCGGCCAGCCGCAGCAGCCCCAGCCGCCGCAGCACGGGCACCCTCAGCCGCCGCAGCAACCGCAGGGCGGCCAGCCCCCGTACCAGCAGCCCCCGCAGCCGTACGGCCAGCCCTACCCCCAGCCGGGCGCGCCCTGGCCGCAGCAGCAGCCTCCTCAGCAGCCCGGCCAGCCCCCGCGCGACCCGCGCCTCGGCTGACGGCAACGCGAAGGGCCCGTACCGTGATCGGTACGGGCCCTTTCGTCGTTCTCCGTGGCGCAGCGCGGCGCCTCAGCGCAGGCCGTCGTACGCCTCCGTCAGCACCCGCGCCCGCTTCACGTCGTCCGCGATGGCCTCCAGCAGCCCGTCCAAGGACTCGAACTTCGCCATCCCCCGCACGTACGCGAGGAAGTCGACGGCCACGTGCATCCCGTACAGGTCCAGCCCGATCCGGTCGATCGCGTACGCCTCCACGGTCCGCTCGGTGGCGTCGAACTGCACGTTCGTCCCCACCGAGATCGCCGCGGGCATCCGCTCGCCGTCCGCCGTCAGCCACCCCGCGTACACCCCGTCCGCCGGGATCGCGGTGTGCGGCTGCGTCTCGACGTTCGCCGTGGGGTAGCCGAGCTCGCGCCCGCGCTGCGCACCGCGCACCACGACGCCCTCGACCCGGTGCGGCCGTCCCAGGATCTCGGCCGCGCCTTCCATGTCGCCCTCGGAGACGAGGCGGCGCGCCAGCGTCGAGGAGAACGGCACTCCGCCGCCCGCCTCGCCGCGCTCCACCAGGTCCACGACGTCGACCTCGTAGTCGTAGGTGGTGCCGAGCTCGCGCAGGAAGTCGACGTTTCCGGCGGCCCGGTGGCCGAAGCGGAAGTTGGGGCCCTCGATGACGGCGCGCGCGTGCAGCTTGTCGACGAGCACCTTCACGATGAAGTCGGCCGGGGACAGCTGCGAGAACTCCGCCGTGAACGGCAGGATCAGCAGCGCGTCCACACCGAGCCCGGCCATCAGTTCGGCGCGCCGGTCGTACGGGGCGAGGATCGGCGGGTGGCTGCCGGGGCGGACGACCTCGCTGGGGTGCGGGCTGAAGGTGACGACGACCGACGGTACGCCGAGCTCGCGGGCCTTGGCCACGGCCCGCCCGATGATCAGCTGGTGGCCCCGGTGCACACCGTCGTAGGAGCCGATGGTGACGACGCTGCGTCCCCAGTCCTGGGGGATGTCCTCCAAGCCACGCCAGCGCTGCACTGTGACCGCTCCTCGCCCGAACCGTGTAGTCCCTGTACTGATTGCCGATTGCAGGTCTAAGACTGCCATGCCGGTGGCCGGTGCCCACCATCGGCGTCTGGCTGGGACTTGTCCCGTGTCCGCACCGCATCGCAGCCGCGACCGCCGCGGCCGAGGGTCTCCACGGTGCGGCGCGCGCCCGGCCCCAGCAGCGCCGCCGCCTCGGCGCCCGCCTCCGTCAGCCACTGGGCGACCAGCACACCGAAGGCCGGTTTCGTCCGTGCCAGCTCCACGGTCCGCCGCTCGAACACCGCGGGCCCGCCCGGCGCCCGCAGCAGCTGCCGCCCGGTGCGCCGCAGCAGCTCCCGCGTACGGGCCTCGGCGCGCCCCGCGGCTCCCGCGGCGACGCCGCCGAGGAACGCGTCGAGCACCGCCGGGTCGGTCTCCTCGCGCAGCAGTACGTCGGCCAGCTCGCCCCTCAGCGTGTACGAGGGCTCCCCGCCGGGCGCGGCCAGCACCTGCGCCAGCTCCGCCCGGACCGCCACCGGGCCGCGGCGCAGCAGGTCCACCACCAGCGGGCGGAGCACGGGGGCGGCGGCCAGCCCCTGTTCGAGCCGCCGGTCCACGAACGCGGCGGCGTGCGGTGCGTCCTGCGGGCTCCGCGCGAGGTGCTCCCGTACGAGGTCGCCCGCGCGGCGCGCCAGCCCCGGCGTGGTCAGCGCGGCCAGCGCGCGCACCACCTCCCCGTCGGACCGGGCCCGCAGGGCGGCGAACACCGCGTCCGGGTCGGGCAGTACGGGCAGCGCGGCCACCAGCGCCGAGGCGGGCAGCGGCGATCCGCGGTCGGGGTCGCGGAAGCAGGCGAGGGCGTCGGGCAGGTAGCGTGCGCGCACCTGCGGGTCGCGCAGCAGCATCCCGAGGGCGCTGCCGTGCAGGGTGGCGTCGCCGGGGCGGGAGAGCAGCGTCTGGGCGGCGTGGCGCAGCAGCTCGCGGTCGGCGGGCGTGCGGACGTGCGGGGCGGTGGCGAGCCCGTAGGCGGCGGCCGCGACGCGCCGCCCGGGGCGCTCGTCGTGGGCCCAGCGGTCGACGGCCCGGCACAGCGCGGAGGGCTCGTCCTCCGCGAGCACCGTGAGCAGCTCGTCGGCGCGGGGGTGCGCGGCGGTGACGAGGGCCTCGGTGAGGTCGTCCACGGCGAAGCGGCGGTGGGTGTGCAGGAGCGCCTGGGCGGCGGTGGCGACGCTGGCCCCGGGGCGGCCGAGCAGCCGCCGCTCGTCGGTGAACCAGGCGCACAGCAGGGGCTGTACGAGCCGGGGGTCGCGGGCGAGGCGGCGGCCCGCGGCGTCGAGGTAGCGGTGATCGCTGGGGAGCATCCGGCGCAGCAGGTCGAGGCGGTCGGACTCGGGCAGGCGCAGCCGGTTCCAGAACCAGCCGCCGAACTCCTCCTGGCGGCCGGTGTGGGCGATGTACTCGGCCAGGGCGTGCAGGACGGGCAGGTACGGCCGGGCGGCGGGGGCGCGCAGCAGGGTCTCGTGCAGCAGCCGGCCCGCCCACCAGGCGGGTTCGGGACCGGGTTCGGCGTTCAGCGCGCACACCAGGCGCGTCAGGTGGGGCCCGGCTTCGTGGGGCGGGAGCCGTCGCAGTGCCTCCAGTACGGGCCCGATGCGGTGCCGGGGCACGCTGTGGCCGGGGCCCTCCAGGGCGCCGAGGGCGGTCGGCAGGTCGAGGTGGCCCGCCTGGAGCCAGTCGGCCAGCTCCTCGTGGGCGAAGCGGTAGCCGGGGCCGGCGGGCACGAGCAGCCCCTCGGTGAGCACGGCGGAGGCCCAGCCGGTGCGCCAGGGGAACAGCTCTTCGAAGGCGGCCCGGTCCAACTCCCCGCGCCCGGGCCCCAGACACCGCCGCGCGGCCTCGTGCACCTGCCCCGCGACGCGCGCGGCGAGCCTCCCCACGCCGGGGCCGTACGCGACCGGGCCGGGGCCCGCGTGGCCGGTGGGGGTGGCTTCGCGGGGTCTGGGCAGCAGGGCGCCGGCCGCGGCGATGCGGACGGCGACCCGCAGGCACACCAGGTCGAGGTGGGCGGCGAAGACCTCCTCGCGCCCCGGCCGGCCGGCGGTGACCTCGGCGGCGCGGACGCCGGCGAGCAGGTGCAGCGTGAGCGGGTGCCGGCTGTCGGCCTCCCGCACGGCGTCGGCCGGGATGCCGAGGCGGGCCCGGGCCTGTTCGGCCTCCGCCGGGGTGAAGTCGCCGATCGCGACCGCGGGCGGCAGCCGCCGGGCCGGCCGGGCCGGTGTGTGCAGCGCCTCGGGCGGGTACAGGGCCCCGGCCTGCTCCCAGTGCTCGGGCCGGGCCGCGAGGACCAGCCGGGCGCCGGTCTCCCTCAGCCACCGCACGGTGCCTTCGGTCCAGGGCCCGAGCCCGTGGCCGAGCTCCGCGGGCATCTCCTCGGGGGCGTCGAGCACCACGACCAGGGCCCGCCCGGCCCGGGCGGCCAGCCCCGCCACGGCCTCCCCCGTCGCCGGAGCCGGAGCAGGTACCGGTACGGGAGCCGGAGGCGCATCCGGTGCCGAGACGACGATGCGGGCCGCCTCTGCCAGCGCCCGGGCCACCGCGTCGGCCACAGAGGTGTCCCCGGGGCGCAGGTCCGCGCCGCGGAGCCAGAGCGTCGGGGCCGGGCGGGCGCCGCCGGCCCGGCGCAGGGCCAGCGCGGACAGGGCCGTGGTGCGGCCGCTGCCGGGGTTCCCCACCAGGGCGAGGACCGGGCGGTCGCCCGCGGCGAAGGCGTCCAGTTCGGCGGCAATGGCCGGCCGGTCCACCGGTTCGGGGCGGCGGGACGCGAAGGCGGCGCCGAGGGTGGTTCCGGTGAGTTCGAGTGCGCCGGCGAGGTTCAGGTCCCGGCCGTAGACCGGCACGATGGCGGCGTTGCGGCGGAGCAGCGCGGAGAGGGGCCCGTCCGGATCGGCGGCGGAGGCGGCCACCAGCGGTACGGCGAAGCCGCCGGAGCGGTGCTCCGCCTGCAGAGCAGTGCCCAGCACGGCGAGCACCGCTCCGGTCCCGGCGTCCAGCACCGGTCCCCCGCAGGCCTCCCCGCCGAGGCGGAGCGCGTCCTGCCCGTCGGTCCCGATGGCCAGCTCCAGCGCCGCCGGCAGCAGGTGGAAGCGGCCCGTCGCGGTGTAGGTGACCTCCGCGGGACCGAGCACACGCGCCTGTCGCCATCCCCGCGCGGGCAGCCGTACGTACGTCCCGGGCGCGACGGTCTCCCGTACCGCCACCGGCAGCGGCCGCACCCCGAGCCCGTCGGTCCGTACCAGCGCCAGCCCGTACTCCGGCAGCGCCGTCACGTCCGAGGCCCGCGCGAGCCAGGTCCGCTCCCCCGGGCCGTGCAGCACCACCCCGGTCAGTCCGTCCACGGCCCCGTGGCTGGTGACCACCGTCCCGCAGTCGTCGGCGACGAAGCCGCTGCCGCGCGGCCGGCCGGCGGGATCGCAGATCCTGACCAGCTCCGCGGTGACCCCGTCCAGCCCGTTCAGCGCATTCAGCCCGTTCAGCCCGTCGACCCGGGTAGCCCCGTCCGCGTCCGCCATCCCCGCACCACTTTCGCCACGCCCCCCGCCACGCCCGTGCTCACGACGGTAGGCACGTGAAGATCAGCGGGAAAAGCACGCGAGGTGAAAGCGCCCCCTTACGCTCCCTCCATTCACTCCGAGCGCCTGCTCGGACGGGTGAATACGGGCGTCCGGGTGGATAGAGACCTACCCGAGGGGGGTCGTGGAGCGGTGAGCAGCAGTCGATGTGCGCTCACCGCTCCACGTCAATCAGACGTCGGCGGCGAACCTCAGACGAAGACCGCGAGGGACTTCGCCTTGCCGCCCTTGCTCTCCACGAGGCCGAGCAGTTCGCCCTCGGGCCCGTAGACCGCCACGGTCCGGCCGGCGGGGTAGGAGTCCGGCATCTCCAGCCGCACGCCGTTGCCCAGCAGTGACGCCCGCCGGGCGTCCAGGTCCCAGCGCGGGAAGGCCGCCGCTGCCGCCTCGCCGATCGGCATGACGGTCAGCTCCTCCTGGAGCTGGTCGAGCGTCCGCGCCCGGTCGATCTTGTACGGGCCCACGCGCGTGCGCCGCAGCGCCGTCAGGTGCCCGCCCACGCCCAGGTCGGCGCCCAGGTCACGGGCGAGGGCGCGGATGTACGTACCGCTGGAGCAGACGACGGAGACGATGAGGTCGACGACCTTGGTGCCGTCCTCGGCCTCCGCCTCCCGCATGTCGTACACCTGGAACGACGAGACGGTCACCGGCCGGGCCGGGATCTCGAACTCCTCGCCGTCGCGGGCGCGCTTGTAGGAGCGCACGCCCTTGATCTTGATGGCGCTGACCTTGGACGGGACCTGCATGATCTCGCCGGACAGCTTGGCGATGCCCTCGTCCACGGCCTCCCGGGTGACCCCGGAGGCGTCCGTGGAGGAAATGATCTCGCCCTCGGCGTCGTCCGTCAGGGTGTCCTGGCCCAGCCGGATCGTGCCGAGGTACTCCTTCTCCGTGAGCGCGAGGTGGCCGAGCAGCTTGGTGGCCTTCTCGACACCCAGCACCAGGACACCCGTCGCCATCGGGTCGAGCGTGCCGGCGTGGCCGACGCGGCGGGTCTTGGCGATCCCGCGCATCTTGGCGACCACGTCGTGCGAAGTGAAACCGGACGGCTTGTCGACGATGACAAGTCCGTCCGGAGTCTTCCCTGCGTTGTCGCTCATTCCGCGGCTGCGTCCTCGTCGTCGTCCTCGTCGCCCGGCTTCTTGTACGGGTCGGCGTCGCCGGCGTACTTCGCGCCGGAGGACACCTCGCGCACCTGGGCGTCGGAGGCGCGCGCCTTGTCGAGGAGGTCCTCGATGGTCTTCGCGTTCTCCGGGAGGGCGTCCGCCACGAAGGTCAGGGTGGGCGTGAACTTGGTGCCCGCCGCCCGGCCGACCGCGGAGCGCAGTACGCCCTTGGCGCTCTCCAGGCCCGCTGCCGCGCTGGCCCGGTCCTCGTCGTCACCGTAAACCGTGTAGAAGACCGTGGCCTCCCGCAGGTCGCCGGTGACCCGGGTGTCCGTGATGGTCACGTGCGTACCGAGGCGGGGGTCCTTGACACCACGCTGCAGCTTCTCGGCCACCACCTCCCGGATGAGGTCCGCCAGCTTCTTCGCCCGCGCATTGTCGGCCACTGGTCCGTCTCCTTCTTTGTCTTGCAGTCAGTCTTCATCACCATGGAGCCGCCGTCGTACCGACAGCAGCTCCACTTCCGGACGTGCCGCGACCAGCCGCTCGCAGCGGTCCAGTACGTCCGAGAGGAACCCCGCGTCCCCACTCACCAGAGCGACCCCCAGACGGGCCCTGCGGTGCAGGTCCTGGTCGCCCACTTCAGCCGCGCTCACGGAGAACTTGCGCTGGAGCTCGGCCACGATGGGCCGGACGACGGAGCGTTTCTCCTTCAGCGAGTGAACGTCGCCGAGGAGCAGATCGAAGGACAGAGTCCCCACGTACATGCAGTTCCGGATATCCCGCCGGTGCGGGTTCGGTGGCCTGCCACGCCAACGCTTGGCAGGGTCACCAGAACCGTACACGCAACGGCCGGGGCCGATCGACGGATATTCCGCCGACCGGCCCCGGTACTACGAGTTACGACACGGTGCGAACCGCCTCGCGCTTACGCGCGGGGCTTCTCGCGCATCTCGTACGTCGCGATGACGTCGTCGATCTTGATGTCGTTGTAGCTGCCGAGGTTGATACCGCCCTCGAAGCCTTCACGGATCTCGGTGACGTCGTCCTTGAAGCGGCGCAGACCGGAGATGTTGAGGTTCTCCGCGATGACCTTGCCATCGCGCAGCAGGCGCGCCTTGGTGTTGCGCTTGACCTCGCCGGAGCGGATGAGAACACCCGCGATGTTGCCCAGCTTGGACGAGCGGAAGATCTCGCGGACCTCCGCCGTGCCGAGCTCGACCTCTTCGTACTCCGGCTTGAGGAGACCCTTCAGGGCCGCCTCGATCTCCTCGATGGCCTGGTAGATCACCGAGTAGTAGCGAACGTCGACACCCTCGCGGTCCGCCATCTGCGCGGCACGGCCGGCCGCACGGACGTTGTAACCGATGACGATGGCGTCGGAGCCCATCGCCAGCGAGATGTCGGACTCGGTGACCGCACCCACACCGCGGTGCAGGACCCGGATGTCGACCTCTTCACCGACGTCGAGCTGGAGCAGCGAGGACTCGAGAGCCTCGACCGCACCGGACGCGTCGCCCTTGATGATGAGGTTGAGTTCCTGGACCAGACCGGCCTTGAGCACGGAGTCGAGGTCCTCGAGGGACACGCGACGGACGCGCTTGGCGAAGTTGGCGTTGCGCTCACGCGCAGCACGCTTCTCGGCGATCTGACGGGCCGTACGGTCCTCGTCGACGACGAGGAAGTTGTCGCCGGCGCCGGGGACGTTGGTGAGACCCAGGACCAGGACGGGGGTCGACGGACCCGCTTCCTCGACGTTGTTGCCCTTGTCGTCGAGCATGGCGCGCACTCGGCCGTAGGCGTCGCCCACGACCATCGTGTCGCCGACGCGGAGGGTACCGCGCTGGACGAGGACGGTGGCAACGGCACCGCGGCCGCGGTCGAGGTGGGACTCGATCGCAATACCCTGAGCGTCCTGCTCCGGGTTGGCGCGCAGGTCGAGCGAGGCGTCGGCGGTGAGGACGACGGCCTCGAGCAGGGAGTCGATGTGCAGACCCTGCTTGGCGGAGATGTCGACGAACATCGTGTCGCCGCCGTACTCCTCGGCGACCAGACCGAACTCGGTGAGCTGACCGCGCACCTTGACCGGGTCGGCACCTTCGACGTCGATCTTGTTGACCGCGACGACGATCGGGACGCCGGCGGCCTTGGCGTGGTTGAGCGCCTCGATCGTCTGCGGCATGACGCCGTCGTTGGCCGCGACCACGAGGATCGCGATGTCGGTCGACTTCGCACCACGGGCACGCATGGCGGTGAACGCCTCGTGACCCGGGGTGTCGATGAAGGTGATCTTGCGCTCTTCACCGTTGACCTCGGTACCGACCTGGTACGCACCGATGTGCTGCGTGATGCCACCGGCCTCGCCCGCGACGACATTCGTCTTGCGGATGGCGTCGAGCAGTCGGGTCTTACCGTGGTCGACGTGACCCATGACGGTCACGACCGGCGGACGCGCGACGAGGAACTCCTCGCCACCCTCGTCCTCGCCGAACTCGATGTCGAAGCCCTCGAGGAGCTCGCGGTCCTCTTCCTCCGGGCTGACGATCTGAACGACGTAGTTCATCTCGCCGGCCAGCATCTCGAGCGTCTCGTCGGAGACGGACTGCGTGGCAGTGACCATCTCGCCGAGGTTCATCATCACGGCGACGAGCGACGCCGGGTTGGCGTTGATCTTCTCCGCGAAGTCGGTGAGGGACGCACCGCGCGACAGGCGAACGGTCTCGCCCTGGCCGCGAGGCAGCATCACGCCGCCGACGGACGGGGCCTGCATGGCCTCGTACTCCTGGCGCCTCTGACGCTTCGACTTGCGACCACGACGGGCCGGACCGCCGGGACGGCCGAAGGCACCCTGCGTGCCACCACGGGCACCGGGACCACCGGGACGCCCGCCGAAGCCGGGACGACCGCCGCCACCGGCACCGGCCGGACCGCCACCGAAGCCGCCGCCACCGGGACGGGGGCCACCGAAGCCGCCACCGCCGCCGGGACGCGAGCCCGGACCGGCCGGACGGCCGGCGAAGCCGCCGCCCGCGGGACGACCCGCGCCGCCACCGGGACGCGCGCCACCCGCACCGGGACCACGGCCACCGGGGCCGCCACCGGGACGGGGACCGGGACCACCGGCAGCGGGACGCTGCGGCATCATGCCCGGGTTGGGACGGTTACCACCGGGAGCACCACCGGGACGCGGGGCACCACCCTGCGGACGGGGCATGCCGCCCGGGGTCGGACGACCTGCGCCCTGGCCCTGCGGACGCGGGGCGCCGCCGGGGCCGCCCTGCGGACGGGGAGCACCCTGGCCGCCGCCGGCGCCGGGGGCACCGGGACGGGGAGCGCCGGCCGGACGGGGCGCCTGGGGGCGCGCCATGCCGGTGGAGCCACCAGAGGTGAACGGGTTGTTGCCCGGACGGGGACCGGCCGGACGGGCGCCCTGCGGACGCGGGGCCGAGGAGCCGGGTGCACCGGCGGGCCGCTGCGCCTGGGGAGCGCTGCCGGCCGGGCGCGGGGCGCCGGGACGGGCGCCGGCCTGGCCACCCTGACCCTGGGCCGGACGCTGCTGCGCCGGACGGGGGCCGGGAGCCGCGGCGGCGGGCCGCTCGGTGCGCGCCGGGGCGGCCGGAGCCGCCGGAGGCGCGGTGAACTCGGTCGCCACGGGAGCCGCCGGAGCGGGCTTCGGGGCGGCCGGAGCCTTCGGACCGGGACGCGGGCCGGAGGCGGCCGTGGGCGTCACCGGGGCGGCGGGCGCCGCGGCGGCCGGAGCCTCTGCGACGACCGGCTTGGGGGCCGGTGCGCCGGGCTTCGGCGCAGCGGGACGTGCAACAGCACCCGGGGTCGGGGCCCCGGGCTTGGCGGGCGCTGCCTTGCGGGGCGCGCCCGGCTTCGCAGCGGACTTGCCGGCGTTGCCGCCGGGCCCCTGCAGTGCGTCGGTCAACTTGCGCACAACCGGCGCCTCGATCGTCGAGGACGCCGAACGGACGAACTCACCGAGTTCCTGGAGCTTGGCCATGACGACCTTGCTCTCAACTCCGAACTCCTTGGCGAGTTCGTATACCCGGACCTTAGCCACTTCGCTCCTTTTAGGTCCGGGTTACGCCGGACCGTTGCTACTTCATGGGCGTACTCATCGCGTACTCATCGAGTGCTCATCGCAATCTCGACCTACTTCCAACTCGCGAGGTACCTGACCGCACGGGGTATCCGTGCCGTTCTACGTCTTACGGTGTCGCCTCGGCCTGAACGGCCAGGACTTTGCGCAGTTCCGCCGTGCCGAGCGCTCCGGTGGACCGTAGGGCCCGGGGAAATGCTCGGCGGCGGACCGCCTGGTCGAGGCAGACCACGGCAGGGTGCACGTAGGCACCCCGGCCGGGCAGCGTACCGCGAGGATCGGCGACGCATTCGTCACTGATCGCCACGATGCGCAGCAGATCGCTCTTGGCCGCTCGCTCCCGACACCCCACACAGGTGCGTTCGGGGCATGCGCGGGCTTGCGTCCGGCCAGACACGCCTAAGTCTACCTCCCCGTAGCGACCTCACCCCTTCAGGTGAAAAATCGAACGGATGTTGTCGTGATCCTTTACGTCGCGGCCTGCCGCCCAAACCTCGGCGGCGGGTGCCCGCGCCCGTGCCAGGACCCGGTTGTGGTCCCTGTCTACCGCCCGGACAGCCCGGGCGGTACCGGATTTATTTTCCGCCGCGGTCCCGGTCACGGTCCCGGTCGCTCTCGCGATCCCGGTCCCGGTCACCGTCCTCGTCCTCGTCCGGCGCCGTCTCGGTGTCGGGACGGATGTCGATGCGCCAGCCGGTGAGGCGGGCGGCGAGGCGGGCGTTCTGGCCCTCCTTGCCGATGGCCAGCGACAGCTGGTAGTCGGGCACGGTCACCCGGGCGGAGCGGGTGTCCCAGTCGACGACGTCGACCTTGCTCACCCGGGCGGGTGACAGCGCGTTCGCGACCATCTCCGCCGGGTCGTCCGACCAGTCGACGATGTCGATCTTCTCACCATGCAGCTCGGCCATCACGTTGCGCACGCGGCTGCCCATCGGGCCGATGCAGGCGCCCTTCGGGTTGAGGCCCGAGCGGGTGGACCGTACGGCGATCTTGCTGCGGTGACCGGCCTCACGGGCGATCGCGCAGATCTCGACGCTGCCGTCGGCGATCTCCGGGACCTCCAGCGCGAACAGCTTCTTCACCAGGTTGGGGTGGGTGCGCGAGAGGGTCACGGACGGACCGCGGACACCCTTCGCCACCCGCACGACGTACGCCTTGATGCGGATGCCGTGCGTGTACTCCTCGCCGGGGACCTGCTCCTGCACCGGCAGGATGGCCTCGAGCTTGCCGATGTCGACGAGGACGTTCTTGGGGTCCTTGCCCTGCTGCACGACGCCGGTGATGACGTCGCCCTCACGGCCGGCGAACTCGCCGAAGGTCAGGTCGTCCTCGGCGTCGCGCAGACGCTGCAGGATCACCTGCTTGGCGGTCGTCGCGGCGATCCGGCCGAAGTCCGACGGTGTGTCGTCGAACTCCTTGGCCTCCTGGCCCTCTTCCAGGTCCCGCGGGTCCTCCGTCGCCCATACGACGACGTGGCCATTGGTGCGGTCCAGCTCCACGCGTGCGCGCCGGAAGCTTCCCTCGGTGCGGTGGTACGCGATGAGGAGGGCCGACTCGATCGCCTCGACGAGCAGGTCGAAGGAGATCTCCTTCTCCCGGACCAGACCCCGCAGGGCACTCATGTCGATGTCCACGGCTACGCCTCCTCTTCCTTCTTGTCCTTGCGGTTGAACTCGATCTCGACACGCGCCTTGGCGATGTCGGTGAATGCGATGCGGCGGGCGGTCGCCTTGCGGCCCTTCACGCCCGGTACTTCGAGGTCCATGCCCTCGTCGTCGACTTCGAGAATGCGGGCGATCACTTCCCCGCCCGGCTCCAGCTGGAACTTCACGAGACGGCCGATCGCCCGTACGTAGTGACGGCGCTCGGTCAGCGGGCGGTCCGCGCCCGGCGAGCTCACTTCGAGGACGTACTCGTCCTCACCCATCACATCGGTTTCGTCGAGCCGGTCGGAGACCTCGCGACTCAGCTCTGCACACGCGTCCAGTTCCACGCCCTCGTCGGAGTCCACGATGACGCGCAGCATCCGGCGCTTGCCCGCCTTGGACATCTCGATGTCCTCGAGGTCCAGTCCCTTGGCGGCGACGAGGGGCTCCAGCAATCCGCGCAGCCTGTCGCTCTGGGTGGTGCTCATCCGGGTGACTCCTCGGCCGCGTGTGCTGTTGTGGTTTTCATCGTGTGTCAGGTCAAAGGGTATCCGGTCGCGGAGGGTGTTGCCGTCCGCCCTGTGGACAGGGCCCCGGGTACGGTGATCACACCCTGCCCCGCCACCACCCCGAGGACGTCCCCGTGCCCTGGACCACGCCTTTGCGGCCCCGGCCCTCGCGAAGGAGCCTGCTCGCCGGCGCCGCCGGCGCGGCCGGCGCTCTGCTGCTCACCGGCTGCTCCGACGGGAGCCCGGCCGAGGAGGACTTCGGGATTCCACTCGAACGGCGGATGCGCGAGACGGCTGTCCGTGACAGCGAGCGGCTGCTGGAACGTTACGACGCCACCACCGCCGCGCATCCGGCCCTGGCTCAGCGCCTCGGTCCGCTGCGCGCGGCCGTCGCCGCGCACGCCGCCGCCCTGGCCGCGGAGGGCTCGGGGGCGGGTTCGGGGTCCGGGTCCGGTGCCGGTCCGTCCGCGAAGGCCTCCGCGGCGCCGGCCGGCAGCGCCGCCCCGGCCGTGGCGCCGAGCGGCGAGCCCGTGCCGCCGACGCCCGCCGACGCCCTGACCGGGCTCGCGGACACCGAGCGGAGCCTGGCCGAGGCGCGGACGATCTCGCTGGCCGGCGCGCCCGGGGAGCTGGCCCGGATGCTGGCCTCGGTGGCCGCCTGTGGCCACGTACACGCCTACCTGCTGGCCTCGACCCCCGGAGGGACCCCGTGAGCCCCGAGCCCACCCCCGCGAACCGCTCCCTCGAGGCCGCGCAGTCCGCGCTCGCCGCCGAGCACGCGGCCGCGTACGGCTACGGCGTGATCGGCGCCCGGGCCGCGGCAGCCCGCCAGGGCGAGGCCCGAGAGGCGTACGGCGAGCACCTCGCCCGCCGTGACGCGCTGGCCCGCACGGTGCGCGAGATGGGTGGTTCGCCCCGCCCGGCGGAGGCCGCGTACACCCTGCCGTTCGCGGTGCGCGCGCCCGGCGACGCCGAGCGGCTGGCCGCCGAGATCGAGGACCGGGTGGCGGGCGCGTACTCCGATCTGGTGCGTGCCGCGGAGGGTCCGCTGCGGCGCGAGGCGGCCGACGCGCTGAGCGCCGCGGCCGTGCGAGCCGCGCGCTGGCGCGGTGTCGGCGTAGCCTTCCCTGGGCTCACGGAAAAGCGCTGAACGAGCCCGGCACAGCTGAAAGGGACCACGCACGCATGGCTTTCGAACCGCCGCAGCGGCTTGTACGGGCGCTCGGCGAGATGCCGGAATCGGCTCAGGACACCGACTGGCTGGGGCAGTTGCCCGAACGGGCCGAGGCCGCGCTGGCCCGGCGCGAGGTCCAGGTCCAGCGGGTGCAGGCCCCGGGCGGACGCAGCAGCCTCCTCCTGCTCGTCCGCTACGCCGACGGCACCCCGGCCGCGCTGAAGCTGGCGCCGCCGTCCGCCCGGCCCGACCGGGAGCTGGCCGCGCTGGCGCACTGGGCGGGGTTCGGAGCCGTACGGGTCCTCGACTCGCGGCACCACGAAGAGGACGGCGGGCTGCTCCTGGAGCGGCTGCACCCCGAGGTCTCGCTACGGTCCCTGCCCGAGGCGAAGGCCCTGCTGGAGGCCAGCGGGACCCTGCGCAGGCTGTGGGTCGCCGCGCCTGCGGACCACGCCTGGGAAACGGTGGAGGAGCGCACCTCCTGGCAGGCGGAGGCCCTGCGCAAGCCCGACCCGGAGGCCGGGGAGCTGGCGGCCGCGGCCCTCGCGCTGCGCGAGGAGCTGACGGCGGTGCCCGGTGAGGAACTGCTGCTGCACGGGAACTTCCGGCAGGGCAAGGTGCTCGCGGGCGACCGGGCCCCGTGGCTGGCGGTGGGGCCGGACCCGCTGGTCGGTGAGCGGGCGTACGACCTGGCGCGGCTGGTCCGGGACCGGCTGGAGGACCAGGTCGCCTCCTCGGCGGGGGCGGCCGGGGCCCGGCGCCGGGTGAACAAACTGGCCGACTCCCTGGAGGTGGACCGGGACCGGCTGCGGGGCTGGACGCTGTTCCGGGCGGTCGAATCGGGGAACCGGGCGCTGGCGGCGGGGCGGCGGCGCGAGGCGGAGCTGCTGCTGGAGTTCGCGGGCTGGTTGTAGGGCATACCGTAGGTAAGAAGGTATGTCCGGCAGGGGGCAACCATGGTCGAAGAACTGCTGACAGCGGGAATCGCCGCCGGTGTGGGCGTCACGGTGTACGTGGTGGCCGCGGCCCGGGTGGTGAAGCAGTACGAGCGGGGCTTGGTCTTCCGCTTCGGTCGGCTGCGCGAGAGCATCCGGAGGCCGGGTTTCACCTTGATCGTCCCCGGGGTGGACCGCCTGCGCAAAGTGAACATGCAGATCGTGACGCTGCCGGTGCCGGCGCAGGAGGGCATCACCCGGGACAACGTGACCGTGCGGGTGGACGCGGTCGTGTACTTCAAGGTCGTCGACCCGGCGAACGCGATCGTGGCGGTGGAGGACTACCGCTTCGCCGTGTCGCAGATGGCGCAGACCTCGCTGCGGTCGATCATCGGAAAATCGGACCTGGACGACCTCCTGTCCAACCGGGAGATGCTCAACCAGGGGCTGGAGCTGATGATCGACAGCCCGGCGGTGGGGTGGGGCGTGCAGATCGACCGGGTCGAGATCAAGGACGTCTCGCTCCCGGAGACGATGAAGCGGTCCATGGCCCGGCAGGCGGAGGCCGACCGGGAGCGGCGGGCGCGGGTGATCAACGCGGACGCCGAGCTCCAGGCCTCGCACAAGCTGGCGGAGGCCGCCGCGGTGATGTCGGACCAGCCGGCGGCGTTGCAGCTGCGGCTGCTCCAGACGGTGGTCGCGGTGGCGGCGGAGAAGAACTCCACCCTGGTCCTCCCCTTCCCGGTGGAACTCCTCCGCTTCCTCGAACGCGCGACCCCCGGCCCGGACGAGGCGGCCCCGCCCCCGGCCGTCCCGGCCCCGGACGCCCCGGCCCCGGACGAGGCGGCCCTGGCCCTGCCGGACCCGGACCCGGAGGAGCCGAGCCCCTGACCGGTCAGGTCAGGCGCGCGAGGGCTTCCTCCAGGGGGAGTTCCTCGCGCGTGCCCGTGACGCGGTGCTGGAGTTCGACCACCGATTCCGCGGAACGGCGGCCGGCCACCAGGATCCACGGGACACCGATCAGTTCCGCGTCCGTGAGCTTCACGCCGGGCGACAGCCCGGCCCGGTCGTCCAGCAGGACCCGCCGTCCCGCCGCGGCCAGCGCGGCCGCCGCCTGCTCCGCCAGCGCGAGCGGCACGGCCTTGCCCGCCGCCACCACGTGCACGTCCGCCGGGGCCACCGCGGCCGGCCAGCACAGCCCCCGCTCGTCGGCCGTCTGCTCGGCCAGCGCGGCCACCGCCCGGGAGACCCCGATCCCGTACGAGCCCATCGTGACGCGGACCGGCTTGCCCTCCCGCCCCAGCACGTCGAGCCCGAACGCGTCCGCGTACTTGCGCCCCAGCTGGAAGATGTGCCCGATCTCGATCGCCCGGTCCAGGCGAAGGCCCGTACCGCAGGAGGGGCACGGGTCGCCCTCCTGCACGACCACCACGTCCAGGTACCGGTCCACCTCGAAGTCCCGCCCGCAGACCACGTTCCGGGCGTGCGTGTCGGCCTTGTTGGCCCCCGTCACCCATGAAGTGCCGGGCGCGACACGGGGGTCGGCCAGGTAGCGGACCTTGTCGAGGCCCTGCGGGCCCACGTAGCCCCGTACCAGATCCGGCCGGTCGGCGAAGTCCTCCGCCGTCACCAACTCCACCACCGCCGGAGCGAGATGCTCGCCCAGCTTGCCGAGGTCCACCTCGCGGTCCCCCGGCACGCCGACGGCGACGATCTCGCCGTCCACCTTCACCAGGAGGTTCTTGAGCGTGGCCGACGCGGGTACGCCCAGGTGCGCCGCCAGCGTCTCGATCGTCGGGGTGTCGGGGGTGGGGATCTCCTC
Organism: Streptomyces sp. NPDC060028; assembly: GCF_042736725.1. NCBI lineage: Bacteria > Bacillati > Actinomycetota > Actinomycetes > Kitasatosporales > Streptomycetaceae > Streptomyces > Streptomyces sp. NPDC060028. The sequence goes on from NZ_JBHWVJ010000025.1 coordinate 41,277, forward strand.
CAGCGGTCCGTGGTCCGCGGCCACCGGGGTCAGCGCGAAGGTCACCGCCTCCGTGTTCGCCGCGTAGTCGCAGGACGGGCAGTCCGCGAAGGTGTCCTCCCCCGCCGCCGCCGGCGCGAGGAACTCCTCCGACGCCGAGCCGCCCATCGCGCCGGACACCGCCGACACGATCCGGTGGTCCAGGCCCAGCCGTTCGAAGATGCGTACGTAGGCCTCGCGGTGGAGCCGGTAGGACTCGGCCAGGCCCTCGTCGCTGACGTCGAAGGAGTACGAGTCCTTCATCTGGAACTCGCGCCCGCGCAGCACGCCCGACCGCGGCCGCGCCTCGTCCCGGTACTTGGTCTGGATCTGGTACAGCATGACCGGCAGGTCCTTGTAGGACGTGCACTGGTCCTTCACCAGCAGGGTGAAGATCTCCTCGTGCGTGGGTCCGAGCAGATAGTCCGCGCCCTTGCGGTCCTTGAGCCGGAACAGCAGGTCGCCGTACTCCGACCAGCGCCCGCTGACCTCGTACGGCTCCTTCGGCAGCAGCGCCGGGAGCAGCACCTCCTGGGCCCCGATCGCGTCCATCTCCTCGCGGACGATGCGCGAGACGTTGTCCAGGACCCGCTTGCCGAGCGGCAGCCAGGTCCACACCCCGGCCGAGCTGCGCCGGACGTACCCGGCGCGGACCAGGAGGCGGTGGCTGAGGGTCTCGGCGTCGGCCGGGTCCTCGCGGAGGGTCTTGGCCAGGAGGCTGGACATGCGCTGTACGTGTTGCGTCGACATGACGGGAGGCTACCGGGGGCTGCCGGTCCCCCGAAATCGAATTCAGCGCCTGATCAGCGGCAGCGGTGCGCCCATGACGGCGTACGGGAGGCTCGCGCTCGGGAAGTGCACCTGGCGGGCGAGGTCCGTGTAGCCGAGGGCGCGGTAGAGCCCTCGGGCGGGGCTGTCGGTGTCGATGGCGGAGAGGATCGAGCGCGGTTCGGCGGAGCTGTCGGTGATCCGGGTGATGAGCGCGCGTCCGACGCCGTGGCCCTGGAAGCCGGGGTGGACGTGCAGTTCGGTGATCACGAAGGAGCCGTCGAGCCAGCCGTCGTGGCCGCCGGCCCGCAGGTACGGCTCGACGACGGTGGACCACCAGTGGGTGCGGTCGTTCGGCATGCCGTAGACGAATCCGGCCAGTGCCTCGTCCTCGGTGAAGGCGCCGAGCGCGCGGGCGCCGTGGCAGGTCATGTGGCGCTGGACGATGTAGCGCCGGATGCCGATCTCTTCCTCGCTGAGCCCGAAGGCCACGGCCTGTACGCGCAGGGCCTCGTCCACGCGGTGCGCGAGGTCGAGGGGACCGATGCGGAGTCCGGCGGGCCGGTCGGGGTCGTCGCCCCCGGGGGTTGGCATCATGCGGTGACCTTACTGGGCGGCCCCGGCCCGCCGACATGCCCTGGCGGCGAGGCACCCGGGCCGGCCGGGAGGGGGCGGGGGCGTCCTGGTGCTGTGGCCGTACCGAGCGCAGCGACCGGTGAACCTTTCCGGTCACGGCCCTAGCTAGAACAGCACGCTCATGAACTCGCCGACCTCGCGGAAGCCGACGCGGCGGTAGGAGGCCCGCGCGGCGGTGTTGAAGTCGTTGACGTAGAGGCTGACGACGGGCGCCACGTCCTTCAGCGCGTACTCCACGACGGCGGCCATCCCGGTCTCGGAGTGCCCTCGGCCGCGGAACTCGGGGGCCACCCAGACCCCCTGGATCTGGCAGGCGCGCGAGGTCGCGGCGCCGATCTCGGCCTTGAAGAGAACCTTGCCGTCCTCGACGCGGGCGAAGGAGCGGCCGGTGGCGACGAGCTCGGCGACGCGGGCCTGGTAGAGCAGTCCGCCGTCGCCGGCCATCGGGGAGATGCCGACCTCCTCGGTGAACATGGCCACGCAAGCGGGCATGATCAGCTCCATCTCGTCCTTGCGGATCCGGCGGACCAGCGGGTCGGACCGGACGACGGCGGACGGCTGTTCGATGACCATGAGCGGCTGGTGGGAGCGGACGTCGCGGGCCGGTCCCCAGCTGGGCTCCAGGAGCTGCCACAGCAGCCGGGTGGCCTCGGCCGGGCCGACGATGGAGGAGCAGCGGCGGCCGGTGCGGCGGGCCCGGTCGGCGAAGGCGCGGACGGCGTCGGGGCCGGCGCAGACGGGCACCAGGTTCGCGCCGGCGTAGCAGAGGGAGCGGAGCTCACCGTCCGCGTACCAGCCCCACATCTCGCCGCCCAGGCGCCACGGGTCGAGTCCGGCGATCTGGACCCGGGAGGTGACGAAGGTGTTCGCGACGGGCTCGCGTCCGAGGATGCGGAGCGCCGCGTCGAGATCACTGGGCTCAAGGACCCGGGTGGTGGTCTGCGTCAACACTGGGGCCTCACCATGCAAGTCTGCTGATCTCCGAACTGTACCCGGCGCCGCCTGAGGATGCCGCGCTCCCCTGTACGGCAAAACCCCGGCCCCGCCCGCGAGCTGCGGGAACGGGGCCGGGGCGAAGGCTTGGCGCCGAAGCGGGGCCGGAGGCCGGGCCGGATCGGCTCCCGGATCGGCTCCCGGATCGGACGCCGATGCGCCGGATCAGACGCCGATGGCCACGGTCGGCTCGCCGGACATCACGCCGTCCTTCTCCATCTGCTCCGCGATCTTCATGGCCTCTTCGATGAGGGTCTCGACGATCTTCGACTCGGGGACGGTCTTGATGACCTCGCCCTTCACGAAGATCTGGCCTTTGCCGTTGCCGGAGGCGACGCCGAGGTCGGCCTCGCGGGCCTCCCCGGGGCCGTTGACGACGCAGCCCATGACCGCGACGCGCAGCGGGACCTCCATGCCCTCCAGGCCCGCCGTGACCTCCTCGGCCAGCTTGTAGACGTCCACCTGGGCGCGGCCGCAGGACGGGCAGGAGACGATCTCCAGGCGGCGCGGCTTGAGGTTCAGCGACTCCAGGATCTGGTTCCCGACCTTGATCTCCTCGACCGGCGGGGCGGAGAGGGAAACGCGGATGGTGTCGCCGATGCCCTCGGAGAGCAGCGCGCCGAAGGCGACGGCGGACTTGATGGTGCCCTGGAAGGCCGGGCCCGCCTCGGTGACGCCGAGGTGCAGCGGGTACTCGCACTGGGCGGCCAGCTGGCGGTAGGCGTTGACCATGACGACCGGGTCGTTGTGCTTGACCGAGATCTTGATGTCGCTGAAGCCGTGCTCCTCGAAGAGGGAGGCCTCCCACAGTGCGGACTCGACCAGCGCCTCGGGGGTGGCCTTGCCGTACTTCTTCAGCAGGCGCGCGTCGAGCGAGCCGGCGTTGACACCGATCCGGATCGGGGTGCCCGCGTCCTTGGCGGCCCGCGCGATCTCCTTGACCTTGTCGTCGAACTGCTTGATGTTGCCGGGGTTCACCCGGACGGCCGCGCAGCCCGCGTCGATCGCGGCGAAGACGTACTTCGGCTGGAAGTGGATGTCGGCGATGACCGGGATCTGCGACTTCTTCGCGATGACCGCGAGCGCGTCGGCGTCGTCCTGCGTCGGGCAGGCCACGCGGACGATGTTGCAGCCGGAGGCGGTCAGCTCGGCGATCTGCTGGAGCGTGGCACCGATGTCGGAGGTCCGGGTGGTGGTCATGGACTGCACCGAGATCGGTGCGTCGCCGCCGACGGCCACGGAGCCGACCTGGATCTTGCGGCTGACCCGGCGGTCGGCAAGCTTCGTCGGCACGGACGGCATTCCGAGAGAGATGGCAGTCATCTGCTGTGCAACCCCAAGGTGTGGATCAAGGTCCCGAGATCGGCGGGCTCCAGCCTTCGAGATTACGCCAATCCCCGCGCGCCCCGCGCATCCGAGGGGGTCCGGCCACCCGAACGTAGGGAGCCGGGCACGATGCGTGCCCGACTCCGGTACCCGTGGTGTAACGACGGGACGTACTAGGTGATCTTGATCGGGTTCACCACGTCGGCGACGAGGACGAGCACCGTGAAGCAGACGAAGACTCCGGCCACCACATAGGCGGCGGGCATCAGCTTCGCCACGTCGAACGGGCCGGGGTCGGGGCGCCGGAAGACCTTCGCCACGGCCCGCCGCAGCGACTCCCACAGGGCGCCCGCGATGTGCCCGCCGTCGAGCGGCAGCAGCGGGAGCATGTTGAAGAGGAACAGCGAGAGGTTGAAGAAGCCGACGAGTTGGAGGAAGAACACCAGCCGCTGCTCGGCCGGGATGTCCAGGGTCGCGATCTCGCCGCTGATGCGGGCCGCGCCCACGATGCCCATCGGGGAGTCCTGCTCGCGCTCGGCGCCGCTGAAGGCCGCGTTCCACAGGGCGGGGATCTTGGCCGGGAGCTTGAGCAGCCCCTGCACGCTGTTGTCGACGACCTCGCCCATGTGCTCCACGGACTGGCCGAAACCGAGCGGGGCGATCTCGCTCTTCGGGCTGAAGCCGAGCCAGCCGGCCGTCACGTACTCGCCCTTGACGTACCCGCCGTGGCCGTCCGTCTTGCCGACCTTGTTCGCGATCAGGTTCACCGGGAGGACCACCCGCTGCCCGTCGCGCACGACGGTGACGGTGGCGGGGCCGACGGTGTCGCGGATGCGCTTCTGCAGGGCGGTCCAATCGGCCACCTTGAGGCCGTTGAACGCCACGATCCGGTCGTCCGGCCGCAGGCCGGCGGCCTTGGCCGGGGCCACCGGGTCGCCGTCCTTGCAGATCTCGCGCTTCTCGCTCTGCTGGATGACGCACGGCGAGACGCTGGCGACCTGGGTGGTGGTCTGGCTCAGCCCGAAGGTCATCCAGACCCCGAAGAAGATCGCCAGCGCCAGCACCAGGTTCATGAACGGCCCGGCGAACATCACGATGACGCGCTTCCACGGCTTGCGCGTGTAGAAGAGCCGCGTCTCGTCCCCGGGCTTGAGCTCCTCGTACGCCGCCGAGCGCGCGTCCTCGATCATCGAGCGGAAGGGCGAGGTCGAGCGGGCGGTGACCTTGCCGTCCTCGCCGGGCGGGAACATGCCGATCATCCGGATGTAGCCGCCCATGGGGATGGCCTTGATCCCGTACTCGGTCTCGCCCTTGTTCCGCGACCAGATGGTCGGGCCGAAGCCGACCATGTACTGCGGCACGCGGATGCCGAAGAGCTTGGCCGTGGAGAGGTGGCCGAGCTCGTGCCAGGCGATCGAGACGAGCAGGCCGAAGACGAAGATCAGTATCCCGATCACCGTCATGAGTGCCGTCATGCGCTCGCCTCCACTGCGGCTCGCGCCGCCATCTCCCGTGCCCGGGCCCTGGCCCAGGTCTCCGCTTCAAGGACGTCCCGAACGGTGAGGGAAGTTCCCGCGTCCGGCGTCCCGTGCTCATCGACCACGGCAGAGACCGTATCCATGATTGCTGTGAACGGCAGCCGACCGGCCAGGAAAGCTTCCACGCACTCCTCGTTCGCCGCATTGAACACGGCGGGCGCGGTGCCGCCCAGGGTACCGACGTGCCGGGCCAGGCCCACCGAGGGGAAGGCCTCGGTGTCGAGCGGGAAGAACTCCCAGGTGGACGCCTTGGTCCAGTCGAAGGCCGGGGCCGCGTCCGGGATCCGCTCGGGCCAGCCGAGGCCGATCGCGATCGGGCCGCGCATGTCCGGCGGGGTGGCCTGGGCCAGCGTGGAGCCGTCCGTGAACTCCACCATCGAGTGCACGTAGGACTGCGGGTGGACCACGACCTCGATGCGGTCGAAGGGGATGTCGTAGAGCAGGTGCGCCTCGATGACCTCGAGGCCCTTGTTGACCAGGGTCGCCGAATTGATGGTGATCACCGGGCCCATCGCCCAGGTGGGGTGCGCCAGCGCGTCCTTGACGGTGACGTGTGCCAGCTCGGCGCGGGTGCGGCCGCGGAAGGGGCCGCCGGAGGCGGTGACCACGAGCTTGCGCACGTCGGCGCGCTTGCCGGCGGCGAGCGCCTGGAAGAGCGCCGCGTGCTCGGAGTCCACGGGGATGATCTGGCCCGGCTTCGCGAGGGCCTTCACCAGCGGGCCGCCGACGATCAGCGACTCCTTGTTGGCGAGGGCGAGCGTCCGGCCGGCCCGCAGCGCGGCGAGCGTGGGCGCGAGGCCGATGGAGCCGGTGATGCCGTTGAGGACGGTGTGGCACTGCGAGGCGGCGAGTTCGGTGGCCGCGTCGGGACCGGCCAGGATCTCGGGCAGCGGCTCGGACGCCGCGTACTGGGCGCTCAGCGCCTCTTTCAGGGCCGGTACGACGTCTTCGCGGGCCACGGCCACGGTGTTCACGCGCAGCTGCCGGGCCTGCTCGGCCAGCAGCCCGACGCGCCCGCCGGCGGCGGACAGCGCGGTCACCCGGAACCGGTCCGGGTTGCGCAGGGCGAGGTCGATGGCCTGGGTGCCGATGGATCCGGTGGAGCCCAGGATGACGATGTCCCGGCGGCCGGCCGCGGGGTCGAAGAGGAGGTGCGGGTCGGCGAGGGGGGCTGGACGGTCGCTCATGCCCCCATTGTTGCCTCACGTCAGGGGCGCTCGGACACGGAGCCCCCGTCCGTGACGCGCAGCAGCAGGTGCGGGAGCGTTCCGGCGAAGTCCGGGAGCGTCCGGGCGACCCGCCACCAGGCGTCCGGGTCGTCGCCGAGGGCCACCGCGAACAGCCGGTCCGCCTCGGCGCGCGCCGAGAGCACGGCCGCGGGCCGGTCGTGGCGGTCGGGGTGGTCGATGTCACCGAGCCAGTGGTCCTCGTCGAGGGCCCAGCAGGCGGGCAGCTTGTGGCGGACCACGTCGGCTCCGGTCAGCAGGCCGCGGTCCAGGCAGTCCCGCACCCAGCGGACGTCCTCCTGGACGGTCTCCATGGGTACGGCGAGGCTGGCCAGGGCGAGTTCGCGCTCCACGTCCCCGGAGGGCTCCTCGGCGGTGGGGGCCAGGCGCGCGACGGCCCGCTCCAGCCCGGGCACGGGCGGCCCGTCCGGGGGCTCGGGCAGCGAGGCGTACCCCACCCGGGCCACGAGCTCGGTGAGTCCGCCGCGGAAGGTGTGGGCGTGGCGCAGCAGCTCGGCCCACACCCGCGGGTCCTGCCCCAGCGGGGCCAGGGCGCGGCGCAGGGCCGTGCGCATCCCGGCCAGTTCGGGGAGGGTCCAGCGCAGGCCGTCGGCCGCGGGGAGGTCGGCGAGCAACAGCGCGAGGTGGGCGGGGCGGACGTCGGTGACGAGCTCGGCCTGGGTGAGCAGGCCCATCCGGACGGCGCGGACGGCGGGCCGGTACCAGGAGGGCCCGTACGACCGGGCCGTGCTCAGGTCGAGCAGTCCCCGGCAGACGCCGAGCGGCAGGCCGCCGCGGAGCAGCAGGGCCTCGACGGAGCCGGGCGGCAGCGGTTCGAGGGCGTGCTCGAACCGCAGGAGGCCCGGTTCGGCTTCGTTCGGCAGGGCGAGGATGTCGAGCGGGACGCGCGGCCGGTGCGTGCCGTGCCGGCGCAGCAGCCGGACCAGTTCCTCGCCGGTGAGGGGACCGGCGGCGGGGTCGCGGCCCAGCTCCGCGCGGAGCACGGGCAGCAGCTCGGGCGGGGTCCGGCGGCGGGAGTACCGGGTGGGTCCGGGCAGGCCGGGCAGCGGGCGGCCGACGACGCGGGGGTTGCGGGCGATGTAGCGCCGTTCGGCTTCGCCGCCGTGGCGCAGCAGGAGGGTGACGGCCGACGCCGGCAGCCATTCGTCGCGGCACAGGTATTTGCGGGCCGGCCACTCGAGCCGGTCGAGCAGGCCGACGGCGATGTGGTCCGGTGCGTGGCGCAGCACGTGCGCCACGCACCAGGCCAGCCGCCGGCTGTTTCGATCTTCCACGGCCGTCGACATCCCTGTCCGCCCAGCTTCTTCCGTACTCGTACTCGTACATCCGTCCTATGACTGCCGATGATCGCAGGTCAGCGGATGGGACGGTGCACGTTTTTGTGCGTGGAGGGGCCGGGGGCCGCGTCGGCGATCCACGGGCCGTCGCCCGAGGGGTCGAGGACGCCCTCCTCCAGCCAGGTGTAGGTGCCGGACAGGACTCCGGCGACGACCTTGCGGTCCAGCTCGTCGGTGTTGTCCCAGAGCCGGCCGAAGAGCTCCTCGACGCGCAGCCGGGACTGCCGGCAGAAGGCGTCGGCGAGCTGGTAGGCCTCGCGGCCGTGGTCGCCGGTCTCCCGCAGGTGCTCGGCGCGGACGCAGGCCGCGCTCATCGCGAAGAGCTCGGCGCCGATGTCGACGATGCGGCCGAGGAAGCCCTGTTTGGTCTCCATCCGGCCCTGCCAGCGCGACATGGCGTAGAAGGTCGAGCGGGCGAGTTTGCGCGAGCCGCGCTCGACGTAGCGCAGGTGGGCGGCGAGGTCGGGGTGGCCGGCCGGGTGGAAGCCGCGGTAGGTGCCGGGGACCTGGCCCGCTCCGGTGGCGAGTTTGGGCAGCCAGCGGGCGTAGAACCCGGCCGCGCGGGCGCCCGCCTTGGCCTTGTCGCCGAGGTCCTTCTCGGGGTCGATGAGGTCGCCGGCGACCGACAGGTGGGCGTCCACGGCCTCGCGGGCGATCAGCAGGTGCATGATCTCGGTGGAGCCCTCGAAGATCCGGTTGATGCGCAGGTCGCGCAGCATCTGCTCGGCCGGGACGGCTCGCTCGCCGCGCGCGGCCAGCGACTCGGCGGTCTCGAAGCCGCGGCCGCCGCGGATCTGGACCAGCTCGTCGGCCATCAGGCAGGCCATCTCGGAGCCGTACAGCTTGGCGAGGGCGGCCTCGATGCGGATGTCGTTGCGGTCCTCGTCGGCCATCTGGGAGGCGAGGTCCACGACGGCTTCGAGGGCGAAGGTGGTGGCCGCGATGAAGGAGATCTTCGCTCCGACGGCCTCGTGCAGGGCGACCGGGCGGCCCCACTGCTCCCGTACGCCGGACCACTCGCGGGCGATCTTCAGGCACCACTTGCCGGCGCCGACGCACATGGCGGGCAGTGACAGCCGGCCGGTGTTGAGGGTGGTCAGCGCGATCTTGAGCCCGGCGCCCTCGGCGCCGATGCGCTGGGCGGCGGGGACCCGTACCTGGTGGAAGCGGGTGACGCCGTTCTCCAGGCCGCGCAGGCCCATGAAGGCGTTGCGGTGCTCGACGGTGATGCCGGGCGAGTCGGCCTCGACGACGAAGGCGGTGATCCCGCCCCGGTGGTTCTCGCTCTTGGGGACGCGGGCCATCACCACGAGCAGGTCGGCGACGACCCCGTTGGTGGTCCAGAGCTTCACCCCGTCGAGGACGTACCCGTCCTCGCCGTCCGGGACCGCCGTGGTGGCCAGCCGGGCCGGGTCGGAGCCCACGTCCGGCTCGGTGAGGAGGAAGGCGCTGATGGCGGTGGTGGCGCAGCGCGGCAGGTAGGCGTCCTTCTGCTCCTGCGTGCCGAACATCTTCAGCGGCTGCGGCAGGCCGATCGACTGGTGGGCGGAGAGCAGGGCCCCGATGGCCGGGCTGACCGAGCCGACGAGGGCGAGCGCCCTGTTGTAGTACACCTGGGTGAGGCCGAGGCCCCCGTACTCGGTGCCGATCTTCATGCCGAGCGCGCCGAGCTCCTTGAGGCCGCGCACGGTCTCGTCGGGGATCCGGGCCTCGCGCTCGATGCGGGCCGGGAGCCCTTCGGCGAGTTCGGTCTCGCAGAAGGCCCGCAGCCGGGCCAGGAAGGCTTCGCCGCGCCGGACGTCCTCGTCGGCGGGCAGCGGGTGGGGGTGGATCAGGTCGAGCCGGAAGCGTCCGAGGAACAGTTCCTTGGCGAAGCTGGGCTTGCGCCAGTCCTGTTCCCGGGCCGCCTCCGCGACCTGCCGTGCCTCGCGCTCGGTCACCTTGGGCTGTGTTGCGGACATGCGGGGACTCACCTCGCGGCCGGAGTCGGTCGTACCGGGCTACTGGTCGGTGCTACCTGTGAGTCGTACCCGTTTCGGGGCGCCGGGAAAAGGGGGACGGCCGGAGCCCCCGCACAGTGGGCTCCGGCCGTCGGCTTTTTGGCCGAACGAGTCGGTCAGATGTCGAGGCCCGTGAGGACCAGGACCCGCTCGTACGTGTAGTCGTCCATCGCGTAGCGCACGCCCTCGCGGCCCACGCCGGACTGCTTGACGCCGCCGTACGGCATCTGGTCGGCGCGGTAGGACGGCGCGTCGCCGACGATCACACCGCCGACCTCGAGCTCGCGGTGCGCGCGGAACGCGGTCTGGATGTTCCGCGTGAAGACGCCGGTCTGGAGACCGAACTTCGAGTCGTTGACGGCGGCGAAGGCCTCGTCGGTGTTCTCGACCCGCTTCAGCGTCAGGACCGGGCCGAAGACCTCTTCGGTGGCGAGCTTGACGCCGTCCGGGACCTCGGCGAGGACGGTGGGCTCGTACGAGGCACCCTCGCGCTTGCCGCCGCTGAGCAGCTTGGCTCCGGCGGAGACCGCCTCGTCCACCCAGGACTCGACACGCTTGGCGGCGGCCTCGGAGACGAGGGGGCCGACGTCGGTGGCGGAGTCGGACGGGTCGCCCGTGACCTGGGCCTGGACCTTCGCGACGACCTTCTCGACGAGGCGGTCGTAGACGGAGGCGTCGGCGATGACGCGCTGCACGGAGATGCAGGACTGGCCGGCCTGGTAGTTCGAGAAGGTCGCGATACGGGTCGCGGCCCACTCGAGGTCGGCCTCGGAGGACCAGTCGTCCAGGACGACGGCCGCGGCGTTGCCGCCGAGCTCCAGGGTGCAGTGCTTGTGGGGCACGGACTGCTGGATGGCGTAACCGACGGTGTCGGAACCGGTGAAGGAGATGACGGGCAGGCGCTCGTCCTTCACCAGGGCCGGCATCTTGTCGTTGGCGACCGGCAGGACCGACCAGGAGCCCGCGGGCAGGTCGGTCTCGGCGAGCAGCTCACCCAGGATCAGGCCGGAGAGCGGCGTGGCCGGGGCCGGCTTCAGGATGATCGGCGCGCCGACGGCGATGGCCGGGGCCACCTTGTGGGCGCACAGGTTCAGCGGGAAGTTGAACGGCGCGATGCCGAGGACCGGGCCCTTGACGAAGCGGCGGGTCAGCGCGAGGCGGCCGACGCCGCCGGCGTCGGTGTCGAGGCGCTGGGCCTCTCCGCCGTTGAAGCGGCGGGCCTCTTCGGCCGCGAAGCGGAACACGGACACCGCACGGCCGACCTCGCCGCGGGCCCACTTGACGGGCTTGCCGTTCTCGGCGGAGATCAGCTGGGCGATCTCCTCGGTGCGCTCCGCGAGGCGGCGGGAGACGTGGTCCAGGGCGGCGGCACGTACGTGGGCCGGGGTCGCGGAGAACTCCGCCGTCACGGCGTGCGCCGCGGCCACGGCCTCTTCGACCTGCGCGTCGGTGGGCACGCTGACGGCGGCGACCAGTCGGCCGTCCCACGGGGAGTGGACGTCGAAGCTGTCCTCGCCGGTGGCCTGGCGGCCGGCGAGCCAGAAGGCGTGGGTGGAAGTCATGCGAATCCCGGCCCTTCGGAGTGTGCGGGGTCTTGTCCCCTCCACCGTAGGACTCCGTCGGCGATTCGGCGTTTGTCCGGCATGGAGCGCCGGTGGCGATTCCTTCGCCGCTTTGTCACTGTCGCGGGCGGCACCCCCGTGCGTTCCCCCTCCGGGGGCGCCCCCCGGCCCCTGGGGCTCCGCCCCGGACCCCGCGCCTCGAACGCCGGCGAGGCTGGAATCAGGGGCGGGGGCGGCGGCTATGGCGTGGTGGTGGTGGTCTTCAGGGCGAGCCACAGTTCCATGCGGACGTCCGGGTCGTCCAGGGAGCGGCCGAGGATCTCCTCCACCCGCCGCATCCGGTACCGCAGCGTGTGCCGGTGCACACCCAGGTCGGCCGCCGCCGCGTCCCACTGACCGTGGCGGGAGAGCCACGCCTGGAGCGACGCCACCAGGTCGCCGCGGCCCTTCTCGTCGTGCTCCCGCAGGGCCCGCAGCGTGCCGTCCGCGAAGGCCCGTACCGCGTCGTCCGCCAGCAGGGGGAGCACCGATCCCGCCGCCAGGTCCTCGTGCTCGACCATCGGCCGCCCCCGCCGCCGGGCCACGGCGAGCGCCTGGTCGGCCTGCTTGAAGGCGGCCGCCACGCCCGACGGCCCCGCGGGCGCCGACAGCCCGATCACCAGTTCGTCCGGCTCCGGCCCGCTCGCGTCCGGCCCGCGCCGCGCTTCCGACGCCTCCGCGTGGGCGACGCACGCCTGCACCGCGGAGCTGCCGTCGCCCGCCAGGACCACCAGTCGTCCGGGTTCGGGCACGACCAGCAGCGTCTCGCCGGTACGGGCGGCCGCCGACTCCACCGCGTCGGCGAGCAGCGCCAGGCCCTCCGGCTGTGCGGTCCCCGCCAGCGCCGGCTCTGCCACGACCAGCCGGAACGGCGCCTCCAGCAGGGCCCCGTACAGGTCTCCGGCGACGGCCCGGGCCTGCTCCGCCTCCCCGGCCAGCAGGATCCGCAGCACGGCCGCGCCCAGCCGGGACTCCGCGTCGTGCAGCGAGCGGGAACGTTCCGTCGTCAGGGTGAGCAGGGCCACCGCGGAGTGCACGGCGTACCGCTCGGCCGTGCCCAGCGGAGCCCCGGTGCCCACCGCGAGCGCGCCCCGCGCCCGCCGCCCGGTGCCGAGCGACTGGAGCTCGACGCGGTCCTCCGAGCCCCCGACCACCGCGCTGGCCGGCGCGGGCCGCTCCCGCAGCCGCTCCACGTCGGGCGTGAGCCGGGCCGCCCGCCGGGCCGCCCAGTCGGGCGCGGCCGCGACGACGGCGCCCGAGGTGTCGTACAGGGCGGCCCAGCCGTGCACGTGCGCGGCCAGTCTCGCGAGCAGCTCGGCGGGCCCGTCGGCGGACAGCGCGGCCCGGGTCAGTTCCCGCTGCGCCTCGAAGCCGGCGGTCACGGCCCGGTACTGGTCGGCCGCGAGCGCCGCCGAGACGGCCTTGCTGATCGCCAGGAAGGGGGTCCGCCGGGGCACCTCCAGCAGCGGCAGGTCCTCGGCCCGCGCGGCCTCGACCAGCGCTTCGGGCACGGCCTCGTAGTTGACGCCGACGGCGAAGCCGATGCCGACGACCCCCGCCGCCGCGAGCCGGCGTACGTAACGCCGCATCTCCTGCGGATCCTCCGCGTCCAGCTTCATGGCGGTGATCAGGAGCAGTTCCCCGCCCTCCATGTAGGGGACGGGGTCGGCGAGCTCGCTGACGTGGGCCCAGCGCACGGGGGTGTCGAGTCGGCTCTCTCCCGCCCGGACGCTGAGTTTGAGCGCCGAGTGCTGGACGAGCGAGGCGAGGGTGAGCGGCATCGGGTGCACGCGCCTTAGCAGGAGGGGGAATTTCGCCGTGTCGTACGAACGGCTCCCTTCGATTCTGCCACCTCGTACGGGTCCGCTCAGCTGGTTCCCGCGAGCCGGACCAGCAGCGGAGCCGCGCGCTCCCCGCGCACCGTGGTCAGCGAGAGCACCGCGTGCCCCGGCGGCACGGCGTGCGCCAGCTCGGAGGGGGACCAGCGCTCGCGCTCCTCCTGCCGCACGGTCACCGCGTCCGTGGTGACGGCATTGCCGGTGACGAGCTTGCGGAAGGCGTGGATGGCCCGGGTCAGCGGCTGGTCGGCGAAGACGGTCCGGTGGGTGACGGTACGGGTCTCCACCCATTCGGTGCCCCAGGCCTCGGCGAACCGCTTGCCGTCCCAGGTGGTGACCCCGGAGAAGGCCATCCGGCAGCCGACCGCGCCGAGCAGCGGCGTGCGCAGCGCCTCGGGTACGTCGTCCAGGGTGCGCAGCGTGAGCAGCACCCCGGCGTTCGCCGAGCGGAGCCTTTGTACGCCGCGCACGGTCTCGGGGGTCAGGGTGTACGAGGCGTCGTCGAAGGCGAGGAAGGCGAAGAGCGAGCGGTCGGCGCGGGCGGTGGCGGAGGCGTTGAACTGTGCGAGCAGCAGCCGCGCGAGCATCCGGGAGGCGTCGGCGTGCCCGCGCTCGGGCAGGTCGACGCGTACGCGCAGCGGGTGTTCCAGGGCCCGCAGCGAGAACGGCCTGCCCTGCCCGGTGGTGTCGAAGAAGCCCGCGAAGGCGGGCCGGTCCAGCAGCGCCACCCGCCCGGCGAGCGCCGGTCCGGGGTCGCCGTGGGCGCCGTGCTGGCGCTCGCGCGCGTCGAGTTCGCGGAGCATCGGGTGCGCTCCGGCGGCTTCGAGGGCGCCGCGCAGGGCGGCGAGGGGCCCGGGCAGCTGGTCGAGCAGTTCGCGCAGCTCGGGCACGGAGGGGAAACGGCCGTGGGCCGTCCGGTACGGGCCGAGGAGCTGGGCGAGGGCCGTCGCGGCCCGGCGTACGTCGATGCCCTGGATGTCGCCGACGAAGGCTTCGGCGAGCAGGGTGGCGGCCTCGTCCGGGTCGGTGGCGCCGCCGTAGAGGTCGAGGTCGTAGACGGAGTCGGGGTCGCCGACGCGGACCACGACGTCGAAGGCGGTGTCCGGTCCGAGCTGCGCTCCGGCCGAGGCGACGGCGACGACGGCGGCCTGGCCGGCCAGGGCCTGCAGGGCGAGGGACTCCACGACGGGCCGCACGAGGTGGCGGGTCTTGCCGGCGCCGGAGGGGCCCACCGCGAGCAGGGAGGTCCCGAGCACCCCGGGGTCGAGCGCGAGGCCCACGCCCCGGCGGGGGTAGGGGTTGCGCACCCCGTCGTCGACGGTGCCGAGCAGCACCTGGCGGGCGAGCAGGTCGTGCCGTGCGGCGCGCACGGGCAGGTCACGGGCGCCGGACGGGTGCACGCACGCCCCTGCGCCCTTGTCGCGCACGGCCTCGGCGAAGGCCCGCGCCCGGGAGGGGTCGACGCGCACGGTCTCCCAGGCCCGGCGGATGCGGGCGTAGTCGACGTCGTTCATCCGCCCGGCCCCCACCTCGGCCGCCAGCGCCTCGGCCACCTCCACCAGCCCGGCACCCCGCACCCCGGGCCAGGCCGCCGGGTCGTCGGGGCCGCCCGCCTCGGGCGGCCGGGGAGCCGGGACGGCCGCCTTCGTGGCGCGCAGGGCGCGGCTGCCGAGCACCCGGCGGGCCAGCTCGGGCCAGCGGCCGAGCCGCCCGAAGCCGATCACCAGGGTGACGGCGACGATGGCGTACCAGATGTACGCGGCCACGACGGACGGGAGCGTCCCGGCCCAGGAGTCGGGGGTGAACATGTACAGCGGCCAGAGCCAGAAGCCGCCGAGGTAGCCGTTCCACAGCAGGGACCACAGCAGCAGCCCGGCCAGCAGCGCGATGAGGGCCCCGCTGACCAGCTGGCGGGTCGGGGTGGCCTCCGGCTTTTCGGCGGCGCGCGGCACGTGTCCGTACGACCAGACCCCCGGCCCGTCCGAGGTGCGCGGGGTGCGCAGCCAGTCGGCGAGGGCGGGGCCGGCGCTGGGCGCGTGGGCGGGCTTCGGCGGGGGGCCGGGCGGCGGCCCGGCCGGTCCGGCGGGCCGGGGGACGTGCCCGGTGCGCGGCATCCGCCTCGCATCGGTGCCGTGCGTGCCGTCGCTGTCCATGAAACCCCTGCCCCCTGCCCGTGCCATGCCTCTGCGGCGCTCAATCTAGTACCCGGGCACGGCCTTGGGCCCGTACCCGGCCGTGATCCGCGAAGACATGCGCCCGGTCCTTCCTATGGCCGTCGCGGACAAGGACACGCGGGTACCACTCCCGAACGGAGCATGCCTTAGCCCCTCCCCCGGGCCTAGCCTGCGGACAAAGACACAAGTGCGTCCGAAAACACCCCCCAGGAGCCCTCTATGACCGCTGTCCCGCAGGAGCGCCGCATCGTCACCGCGATCCCCGGCCCCAAGTCGCAGGAGCTGCAGGCCCGCCGCCTCCAGACGGTGGCCGGTGGCGTGGGCTCCGTGCTCCCCGTCTTCACGGCCCGCGCGGGCGGCGGCATCATCGAGGACGTCGACGGCAACCGCCTGATCGACTTCGGCTCCGGCATCGCCGTGACCTCGGTGGGCGCCTCCGCCGAGGCCGTCGTGCGCCGCGCCTCCGCGCAGCTCGCGGACTTCACCCACACCTGTTTCATGGTCACCCCGTACGAGGGCTACGTGGAGGTCTGCGAGGCCCTCGCCGAGCTGACCCCGGGTGACCACGCGAAGAAGTCGGCGCTGTTCAACTCCGGCGCCGAGGCCGTCGAGAACGCCGTCAAGATCGCCCGTTCGTACACCAAGCGCCAGGCCGTCGTCGTCTTCGACCACGGCTACCACGGCCGTACGAACCTGACGATGGCGCTGACCGCGAAGAACATGCCGTACAAGCAGGGCTTCGGTCCGTTCGCCCCCGAGGTCTACCGCGTCCCGGTCGCCTACGGCTACCGCTGGCCCACCGGCGCCGAGAACTGCGGCCCCGAGGCCGCTGCCCAGGCGATCGACCAGATCACCAAGCAGATCGGCGCCGAGAACGTCGCCGCGATCATCATCGAGCCGGTCCTCGGCGAGGGCGGCTTCATCGAGCCGGCCAAGGGCTTCCTCCCGGCGATCGTGAAGTTCGCCAACGAGAACGGCATCGTCTTCGTCGCCGACGAGATCCAGTCCGGCTTCTGCCGCACCGGCCAGTGGTTCGCGTGCGAGGACGAGGGCATCGTCCCGGACCTGATCACCACCGCCAAGGGCATCGCGGGCGGTCTGCCGCTCGCCGCCGTGACGGGCCGCGCCGAGATCATGGACTCCGCCCACGCGGGCGGCCTGGGCGGCACCTACGGCGGCAACCCGGTGGCGTGCGCCGGTGCGCTCGGCTCCATCGAGACCATGAAGGAGCTCGACCTCAACGCCGCGGCGAAGAAGATCGAGTCCGTCATGAAGGCCCGCCTGACGGCCATGCAGGAGAAGTACGAGATCATCGGCGACATCCGCGGCCGCGGCGCCATGATCGCGATCGAGCTGGTCAAGGACCCGGTCTCCAAGACCCCGTTCCCGGAGGCGGCCGGCGCGCTCGCCAAGGCCTGCCACGCCGAGGGCCTGCTCGTCCTCACCTGCGGCACCTACGGCAACGTGCTCCGCTTCCTGCCGCCGATCGTCATCGGCGAGGACCTGCTGAACGAGGGCATGGACCTCATCGAGGCCGCGTTCGCGGCCATCGGCACGGACATCTGAGCAGACGTCTGAGCAGACGTCTGAGCAACCGCCGAGCGGCCGTCTGAGCGAACGGCTAGAACGTGCGAGCGCAGCGCGCGATCACTACCACCGGTAACGGTCGGACGCTGTGAAGAACGTGTGGGGGGCCGATGGCGGGAGCGCGTTCCTGCTGTCGGTCCCCCTTCCGCTGCCGTACGGTTTCTGCAGATGAGTGAGACACCCCGTTCCCGGGAAACCGGGGGCGACACCAGTACCGGGCTTCCCCAGCGCCGCACTGGGCATGCGTTCGCGCACACTCCTCACCGATCGGACAGTCGTCCGCCCCAAACCCCCCGGGGCGCACGGCGACCCGATCCGGGCGGCCGTCCCGGAACCATCCCCCCTGTTCCGGGACGGCCGGCCACTCTCCCCCTCGCTCTCCTCGCGGCCCTGTGTGCGGCCCTCTTCGCGCTGATCACCTGGCAGGTCCTGGTGTCGGGGCCCCTGCTGACGCCGGATCACGCGCTGAGCCGCGCCGTCGTGCGGAGCGTCCCCGACGCGGTCACCGAGCGCCTCTCGGACCTCGGCAACATCCCGGTCGCGCTGCCCGTCCTGCTCCTCGCCGTCGCGTACGCCGTCCGGCGCGGCGATCGCCGGGGGGCGGCGGCCGCGGGTCTGGCCATGGCCGTGGTCCCCGCGCTGATCATCCCGTTCAAGGAGTGGACCGGCCGTCCGGGCCCCCTGGAGCCCTGGGCCGCCGGCTACTTCCCCTCGGGCCACACCGCGACCGCGTGCGTCGCGTACGGCGCGGCGGCCCTCCTCGTGCAGCCGCACGTCCGCCGGAAGTGGCCGACGGCCGCCGCCCTCGTCCTCACGGGGGCCACGGCCGTCGGGCTCGTCCTTCGGGGCTTCCACTGGCCGCTGGACGTACTGGCCAGCCTCCTGATGTGTACGCCCTTGCTGCTCGCGGTCGCGCTCGCGGTCAGCCGAAGTAGGCGTCAAAGTTCCTCGAGAACTCCCAGGAGCCGAACCGGTCCCAGTTGATCGACCAGGTCATCAGGCCGCGCAGCGCGGGCCAGGTGCCGTGGGTCTGGTAGCCGCCGCAGCTGGTGCCCGCCTTCTTGGTCAGGCAGTCCAGCGCCTTGTTCACCTCGGCGGGCGGGGTGTGTCCGTTGCCCGCGTTGGTGGTGGCCGGCAGGCCGATGGCCACCTGGTCCGGGCGCAGCGCCGGGAAGACGCGGGAGGCGTCGCCCGCGACCGGGAAGCCGGTGAGCAGCATGTCGGTCATGGCTATGTGGAAGTCCGCGCCGCCCATGGAGTGGTACTGGTTGTCGAGGCCCATGATCGAGCCCGAGTTGTAGTCCTGGACGTGCAGCAGGGTGAGGTCGTCGCGCAGGGCGTGGATGACCGGGAGGTAGGCGCCGGCGCGCGGGTCCTGGCCGCCCCAGGGGCCCGAGCCGTAGTACTGGTGGCCCAGTTGCACGAAGAAGGTCTCGGGGGCCATGGTCAGGACGAAGTCCGGGCCGTACCTGGCCTTGAGGGTCTTCACGGCCGCGATCAGGTTGACGATTCCCGGTGTGGTGGGCGCCCGGAAGTCGGTGTCGCCCGTGGCCAGGGAGAGGGAGTGGCCCTCGAAGTCGATGTCGAGGCCGTTGAGCCCGTACTCGTCGATGATCTTGCCGACGGAGGAGACGAAGGCGTCCCGGGCGGCCGTGGTCGCGAGCTGCACCTGGCCGTTCTGGCCGCCGATGGAGATCAGGACCTTCTTGCCGGCCGCCTGCTTGGCCTTGATGGCCGCCTTGAACTCGGCGGCGGACTCCACGTTCGGGCACTCGGCGACCGGGCAGAGCGAGAAGCGGATGTCGCCGGAGGTCACCGAGGTCGGTTCGCCGAAGGCGAGGTTGATGACGTCCCACGAGGCGGGCACGTCGGCCAGGCGGACGTAGCCGGAGCCGTTGGCGAAGCTCGCGTGGAGGTAGCCGACGAGCGCGTGCGCGGGCAGGCCGCCACCGCCGCTCCCGCCGCCGCTGGTGGTGGTCGCGGCCACGGGCGCGCTCTTGGGGGACTCGCCCGCCGCGTTCACCGCCGCGACCCGGAAGGTGTACGTCGTGGACGCGGTGAGGCCGGTGACCGCCGCCGAGGGCGCGGTGACGGTCAGGGGCGCCGCGCCGTCCCGGTAGACCTTGTACGAGGTGGCCCCCGCGGCCGGCGCCCAGGACAGGGACACCGAGCTCGGCGAGGTGGCGGATGCCGTCAGGCCGGTGGGGGCGGCCGGGGGCTGGGGCTGGCCGGGGCCGCCGGGATCGGGGCCGACCAGGGTGAGGTCGTCGGTGAAGTGGGCGGGCTGGCCGTACCAGCCGTGCGTGTAGAGCGTCACGGAGGTCGTCGACGGGCCGGTGCGGAAACTGGTCGTGAGCTGCTTCCAGGCGCCGGGGGTCTGGGTCCAGACCGACACGTCGGTGGTCCCGGTCCCGCTCGCGCCGAGGTAGACGTACGCGCCCTGCACCCAGGCGGCGAGCGTGTAGGCGGAGTCCGGTTTGACGGTGACGCTCTGGGAGCAGCGGGCGTTGTCCTGGCCCGCCGGGGTGGCCTTGAGGGCGGAACTCCCGCCGTGGACGGGTGCGGTGACGGGGGCTCCGCTGCCGGCCGAGCAGGTCCAGCCGTCGAGGCCGGATTCGAAGCCGCCGTTGCGGATCAGGTCGGCGTCGGCCGCCGCGGCGGGCGGGCCCGCGGTGAGGAAGCCGGCCACCGCGAGTGCGGCGGCCGCAAGGAGGGACGTGGGTCTGCGCACAACTGCCTCCGGTACGTGGGGGGATGGAGCCAGGCCGCCGGGGATTGAGCGGCGGCGCCCAAGATGGTCCAGACCAATGTTCTTGTCAAGGCCTCCGGTCCTCCCCTGCCACCACGCGCGCCGCCGCCTCGTGCATCGCGAGCTCCAGCACCACCGGATCGTTGAGCGTGCCCCGGCCGTCCGGGAGCACCAGCCAGCGGACCCCGCCGGTCGCCCGGCCGGGGTACGGGACCACCATCCAGGTCCCGCGCCCCGCTCCCCGTACACCCGTGCCGAGCCAGCGGGACGCCGTGCCGGGGGGCACGAAAAAGCCCAGCCGGGTGTCGCCGAAGTCGGCGAGCACCGGACCGGGCCGGTCGAGGAGCAGGTTCAGCACGTCGAGGGTGGCCTGCCCCAGCTCCCCCGGCAGGATCAGCACGTCCCATTGCCGGCCGGCGGGCAGGAGGGCGACCCCCAGGGGGTTGCGCTCCCACTCCCAGCGGCAGGCGTCGGGGTCCGGCGCCACCGATACCAGCCACTCCACCGCCGTCTTGGCACCCGGGATCGCCATCGCCCGGCCTCCGTTCCCTGTAGGTGAGGGGTTCTCACCTGGAGAGAGCGGGGCCGGGCGCAGCTATGACGCGGGTTTCGTTACTCCATGGTAGTGAAGCGGGTCACACCGTGATCACGTGTGTGCGCCGGGAGTGCGTACGGATCAGCTGTCGAAACCGAGGCCGAAGCGGTCCAGCGTCCGCAGCCACAGGTTGCGGCGGCCGCCCTTGGCGTCCGCGCGGGCCAGCGACCACTTCGTCAGCGTGATCCCGGTCCAGGCGAAGGGCTCGGGCGGGAACGGCATCGGCTTGGACTTCACCATCGCCAGCCGGGTGCGCTCGGTGGAGGCGCCGTCCAGCAGGTCCAGCATCACGTCCGCGCCGAAGCGGGTGGCGCCGACCCCGAGCCCGGTGTAACCGGCCGCGTAGGCGACCTTCCCCGCGTGTGCGGTGCCGAAGAAGGCCGAGAAGCGCGAGCAGGTGTCGATCGCACCGCCCCAGGCGTGGCTGAACTTCAGGCCCTCCAGCTGCGGGAAGGCGGTGAAGAAGTGCTCCGCGAGCTTGAGGTAGGTCTCGGGGCGGTGGTCGTACTCGGAGTCGAGCTTCCCCCGGTACGGGTAGATCGCGTCGTAGCCGCCCCACAGGATCCGGTGGTCCTTGGTGATCCGGAAGTAGTGGAACTGGTTGGCGCTGTCGCCCAGCCCCTGCCGGTTCTTCCAGCCGACGGCGGCCAGCTGCGCCTCGTCCAGGGGCTCGCTCATCAGGGCGTAGTCGTAGACCGGGACCGTGAAGGGACGGATCCGCTTGACCAGCGAGGGGAAGATGTTCGTGCCCAGGGCGACCCGGCGCGCCAGGATCGTGCCGTAAGGGGTCTCGACGGCCATCCCGGCGCCGACCGCGGACATCTTCAGGCCGCGCGTGTTCTCGTAGATCCGTACGCCCAGGTCCAGGCAGGCCTGCTTGAGGCCCCACGCCAGCTTCGCCGGGTTGAGCATGGCGACGCCTTCGCGGTCCCAGAGGCCGGCCAGGAAGGTCGGGGAGTCGACCTCGGCGCGCAGCGCGTCGCCGTCCAGCCACTCGGAGCCGTCGGCGAGGCCGAGGCGCCGGGCCTCCTCGTGGAGTTCGCGGAGCTCCTCCACCTGGTGCGGTTCGGTGGCCACGTCGATCTCGCCGGTGCGCTCGAAGTCGCAGTCGATGCCGTAGCGGGCGACCGCCTCCTCGATGGCGTCGAGGTTGCGGGCGCCCATCTCCTCCAGCTTGGCGAGCTCGTCGGGCCAGCGGGCCAGACCGTTGGACAGGCCGTGGGTGAGGGAGGCGGCGCAGAAGCCGCCGTTGCGGCCGGAGGCGGCCCAGCCCGCCTCCTTGCTCTCGATCAGTACGACGTCCCGGCCGGGGTCCCGCTCCTTGGCGAGCAGCGCGGTCCACAGCCCGCTGTAGCCGCCGCCGACGACCAGCAGGTCGCACCGCTCGTCGGAGGTGAGCGCCGGCCGGGGGGCGGGCTTGCCGGGGTCGTCCAGCCAGTACGAGACCGGCTTCGCTTCGGAAAGGGATTTCGCAACACTACGCATGGCGACTGGGGCCATGGCTTCCAACTCCCTACAGGGGTCTACTTCGGTTGTGCCTTCTTGCGGCGGTTGCCGACCATCTGGCCGGCCAGGACCACCAGCACCGCGATGACGAACATCGCCGTGCCGATGACGTTGATCTGCACAGGCGTACCGCGCTGGGCCGATCCCCACACGAACATGGGGAAGGTGACGGTGTTGCCCGAGTTGAAGTTGGTGATGATGAAGTCGTCGAACGAGAGCGCGAAGGAGAGCAGCGCACCCGCCGCGATGCCGGGCGCCGCGATCGGCAGGGTGACCCGTACGAAGGTCTGCACCGGTCCGGCGTAGAGGTCGCGCGCGGCCTCCTCCAGCCGCGGGTCCATCGACAGGACGCGCGCCTTGACGGCGGCGACGACGAAGCTGAGGCAGAACATGACGTGGGCGATCAGGATCGTCCAGAAGCCCAGCTGGATGCCCATGTTGAGGAAGAGCGCGAGCAGCGAGGCCGCCATCACGATCTCGGGCATGGCCATCGGCAGGAAGATCAGCGAGTTGACCGCGCCGCGCGCCCGGAACCGGTAGCGCACCATCGCGAAGGCTATGGCGGTGCCGAGGACGGTGGCGCCGATGGTGGCCCACAGGGCGATCTGGAGGGAGAGCGAGAGGGAGCCGCACAGGTCGGCGACCCCGCAGGGGTCCTTCCAGGCGTCGAGCGAGAACTCCTGCCAGGCGTAGTTGAACCGCCCGGTGGGGTTGTTGAAGGAGAAGACCGTGACGACGACGTTCGGCAGGATCATGTAGGCGAGCGTGCCGAGACCGGCGATCACTACGAGGTTGCGGCGAAGCCAACGCATCAGACCAGGTCCTCCGTCCCCGCTCGGCGGATGTAGATGGTGACCATGATCAGCACGATGGCCATGAGGATGAAGGACAGCGCGGCCGCTGTCGGGTAGTCGAGGATCCGCAGGTACTGCGACTGGATGACGTTGCCGATCATCCGGGTGTCCGTGGAGCCGAGCAGCTCGGCGTTGACGTAGTCGCCGCTCGCCGGGATGAAGGTGAGCAGGGTCCCGGAGACCACGCCCGGCATCGACAGCGGGAAGGTCACCTTGCGGAAGACCGTGGCGGGGCGGGCGTACAGGTCCCCGGCCGCCTCGTGGAGGCGGGTGTCGATGCGCTCCAGCGAGGTGTAGAGCGGAAGGACCATGAAGGGGAGGAAGTTGTACGTCAGACCGCAGACGACCGCGAGCGGCGTGGCCAGCACCCGGTCGCCCTCGGTCATGCCGAGCCAGCTGGTGACGTCCAGGAAGCCGACCTTGTTGAGGGCGGCGACCACCGGGCCGCTGTCGGCCAGGATCGTCTTCCAGGCCAGGGTGCGGATCAGGAAGCTGGTGAAGAACGGGGCGATGACCAGCACCAGCAGCAGATTGCGCCGGCGGCCCGCCTTGAAGGCGATCAGGTAGGCCAGCGGATAGCCGAGCAGCAGGCACAGCGCGGTGGCCGTGCCGGCGTACAGCAGGGAGCGCAGGAACTGCGGGTAGTACTCGGTGAAGGCGTCCCAGTAGGTCTGGAAGTGCCAGGTGACCTTGAAGCCCTCTTCGAGGGAACCGGTCTGCACCGAGGTGGAGGCCTGGTAGACCATCGGCAGCACGAAGAAGACCAGCAGCCACAGGAGACCGGGCAGCAACAGCCAGTACGGGATCAGGCGCTTGCGCAGGGACGGCCGGTGCACCGGGGGCTGCGCCGGGGCGGAGGCCTGCGGGGGCGCCGCGGTGGCGGTCACGCGCTCTCCTCCACCGTCTCGATGCCGGCGTCGATGTCCTGGGCCGCGTCGAGGGCGAAGCTGTGCTCCGGGTTCCAGTGCAGGATGACCTCGGCGCCGGGGACCAGGCGCGGGTCCCGCTCGATGTTCTGGGCGTACACCTCCAGCTCGGGGCAGACCCGGCTGTCGATGACGTACTGGGTGGAGACGCCGATGAAGGAGGAGTCGGCGATCTTGCCGGCGACCTTGTTGCGGCCCGCCGCGATGGAGTCCTCCTCGTCCGCGTGGACCAGGGAGATCTTCTCGGGGCGCACCCCGACCAGCAGCTTTCCGCCGGCGCGGGGTGTGGTCGAACATCGCGCGGCGGGCAGCCGGAGCGTGGTGCCCGCCGAGCTGACGGTGACGTCCGCGGAGCCGGCCTCCAGGACCTCCGCCTCGATGAGGTTGGAGGTGCCGAGGAAGTTCGCGACGAAGGTGGTGGCCGGGTTCTCGTACAGCTCGGCGGGGGCGCCCAGTTGCTCGACGCGGCCGCCGTTCATCACGGCGACCGTGTCGGCCATGGTCATGGCCTCCTCCTGGTCGTGCGTGACGTGCACGAAGGTGATGCCGACCTCGGTCTGGATCCGCTTGAGCTCCAGCTGCATCTGGCGGCGCAGCTTGAGGTCGAGGGCGCCGAGCGGCTCGTCGAGGAGCAGCACCTGCGGGTGGTTGATGAGCGCGCGGGCCACGGCCACGCGCTGCTGCTGGCCGCCGGAGAGCTGGTGCGGCTTGCGCTGGGCGAACTGGCCGAGCTGGACCAGCTCCAGCATGTCGTCGACCTGCTTCTTGACGGACTTGATCCCGCGGCGGCGCAGTCCGAAGGCCACGTTCTCGGAGATGTTCAGGTGCGGGAACAGTGCATAGCTCTGGAAGACGGTGTTGACCGGGCGCTTGTACGGGGGCAGGTGGGTGACCTCCCGGTCGCCGAGGTGGACCGTGCCGGTGGACGGCTCCTCCAGACCGGCGATCATGCGCAGGGTGGTGGTCTTCCCACAGCCCGAGGCGCCGAGCAGGGCGAAGAAGGAGCCCTCGGGGATGGTGAGATCCAGCGGCTGCACGGCGGTGAAGGTGCCGTAGTGCTTGCTGATCCCGGCGAGGCGGACGTCGCCGCCCGCGGTCTTGTCAGTCATGGGCCTGGGCCTTCGGTGTGTGTCGTCGGAGGGGGGCGGAGCGCGGGGGTGCGGGGCGGGTGCCGGTGGGGGCGGCGGGACCCGTCAGGCTCCGATGAGCTTGGCGAACTTCTCCTCGTACGCCGTCTCTTCCTCGCCGGTGAGGGAGCGGAAGGCGTGGGCCTTGGCGGCCATCGCCTTGTCCGGGACGATCAGCGGGTTGTCCGCGAGGGCGGGGTCGATCTTGGCGAGGTCGTCCTTGACTCCCTCGACCGGGCAGACGTAGCTGATGAAGGCCGCGAGCTGGGCGGCGACCGGCGGCTCGTAGTAGTAGTCGATGAGCTTCTCGGCGTTGGCCTTGTGCCGGGCGTGGGCCGGGACCAGCAGGTTGTCGCTGGAGGTGATGTAACCGGGCGCCGGGATCGCGTACTTGATGTCCGGGTTGCCGGCCTGCAGCTGGATGACGTCGCCCGCCCAGGCCAGACAGGCGGCGAGGTCGCCCTTGTCGAGGTCCGAGGTGTAGTCGTTGCCCGTGAAGCGGCGGATCTGCTTCTTGTCCACGCCCTTCTGGAGCCGCCCGATGGCCTCGTCGAAATCGGCGTTCGTGAAGGTCGCCGGGTCCTTGCCCTGGTCGAGCAGGGTCATGCCGACGGTGTCGCGCATCTCGGTGAGGAAGCCGACCCGGCCCTTGAGCGAGGGGTCGTCGAGCAGCTGCGTGACGGAGTCGACCTTCTTGCCGTCGGTGGCCTTGGAGTTGTAGGCGATGACGGTGTCGATGCCGGTCCACGGGTAGCTGTGGGCGCGGCCCGGGTCCCAGTCGGGGTTGCGGAACTGCGCGATCAGGTTGGCGTAGGCGTGCGGGAGGTTGGACGGGTCCAGCTTCTGCGCCCAGCCGAGGCGGATGATGCGGGCGGCGAGCCAGTCGGTGACGACGATCAGATCGCGGCCGGTGTCCTGGCCGGCCGCGAGCTGCGGGCGGATCTTGCCGAAGAACTCGACGTTGTCGTTGATGTCCTCGGTGTACTTGACCTTGATCCCGGTCCGCTTGGTGAACTCCTCCAGCGTGGGGCGGGTCTTCTCGTCGTCGCTGGTGTCCATGTACTCGGTCCAGTTGGAGAAATTGACCTCCTTCTCCTGGGCCGAGTGGTCGTCGGAGGCCACCGCGGTGTCGCCCGAGCTCTTGGCGGGCGGGATGCCGCAGGCACTCAGGGCGGACAGGCCGCCGAGGGTGAGCGCCCCGACTCCGGAGGCGCGCAGCAGCGAGCGGCGGGTGAGGGCGCCGCGCCCGCTGGTGAGGCTGCGCCGCATCGCTGCGTACTGCGCCGCCGAGAGGCGGTCGGGCTCGAACTGCTCCATGCGCTGTGCCCTTTCGGGAGGTGTACCGCTGGTCGGGCGGTGGCCGGCTATCTGTCCCCGAAGATCGTGCGGTGCCAGTCCTTCGCGGCAACCGCGGTGTTGTCGTACATCACGTGCTTGACCTGCGTGTACTCCTCGAAGGAGTACGAGCTCATGTCCTTTCCGAAGCCACTCGCCTTGTAGCCGCCGTGCGGCATCTCGCTGATGATCGGAATGTGGTCGTTGACCCAGACACAGCCCGCCTTGAGTTCGCGGGTGGCGCGGTTCGCCCGGTACACGTCGCGGGTCCAGGCGGAGGCCGCGAGCCCGTACGGGGTGTCGTTGGCCAGCGCGATGCCCTCGTCGTCGGTGTCGAAGGGCAGGGCGACGAGGACCGGGCCGAAGATCTCGGACTGGACCACCTCGCTGTCCTGGGCGGCGCCGGCGATCAGGGTGGGCCGGTAGTACGCGCCTTCGGCCAGGTCCCCGCCGGGGATCTCGCCGCCGGTGACCACGGTGGCGTACGCGCGGGCGCGCTCGACGAAACCGGCGACGCGGTCGCGGTGGGCGTGCGACACCAGCGGGCCCAGGTCGGTGGTCGCCGCGAAGGGGTCGCCGAGCCGGACGCTCTGCATCAGCTCCGCCACGCGGGCGACGAAGGCATCGTGCAGGGGGCGCTGGACGTAGGCGCGGGTGGCGGCGGTGCAGTCCTGGCCGGTGTTGATCAGCGAGGCGGCGACGGCGCCGTGCGCGGCGGCCTCCAGGTCGGCGTCGTCGAAGACGAGGAAGGGCGCCTTGCCGCCGAGCTCCAGGTGCAGCCGCTTGACGGTGGCGGTCGCGATCTCGGCGACCCGCTTGCCGACGGCCGTGGAACCGGTGAAGGAGGTCATGACCACGTCGGGGTGGCCGACCAGGTGCTCGCCCGCGTCCCGGCCGGCGCCGGTGACGATGTTGACCACGCCGTCGGGCAGGCCCGCCTCCTTGGCCGCCTGGGCGAACATCAGGGAGGTCAGCGGGGTGAGCTCGGCGGGCTTGAGCACGATGGTGTTGCCCGCGGCGATGGCCGGGAGGATCTTCCAGGCGGCCATCTGGAGCGGATAGTTCCAAGGTGCGATGGAACCGACGACGCCGATGGCCTCGCGGCGTACGTACGAGGTGTGGTCCCCGGAGTACTCGGCGGCCGCCTGCCCCTGGAGGTGGCGTGCGGCGCCCGCGAAGAAGGCGGTGTTGTCGATGGTGCCCGGCACGTCGAACTCCGTCGACAGCTTGATCGGCTTGCCGCACTGGAGCGACTCGGCGTACGCGAAGTCCTCCGCCTGCGCGGCCAGTACGGCGGCCAGCCGGTGCAGCGCGTCGGAGCGCTCTCCGGGGGTGGCCGCGGACCAGGCCGGGAAGGCTCTCTTGGCGGCCGCGACGGCCGCGTCCACGTCCGCCGTGCTCGCGAGCTCGTAGGTGAGCACCTCGTCGCCGGTGGCGGGGTCGATCACGGTGTGTGACTGCCCCGAGGTGCCGGCTCTGAGCTGCCCGTCGATGTACTGCGCGCCGTCCGCGAAGCGGTCTTTGACCTGGAAGCGGTTGCCCATCACGCTCTCACGCTCTCCGTAGCTACAGTTCGAGCTACAGCTCGAATTGACTGCCGATCCTGGCAGAGGTGGCCCCCTCGGCCAAGTGATTCCGTTGTTGCCTTTTGATTACGCGACGGAATCGGTCGACCATGTGTCGAGGCACACCGAAAATCCCGTACGAAGTGTCAGTGGCGACTGCCAGACTCGCGTGCATGGAGATGATCGAGAAGCTGATCAAGCAGGTCAGCCGTGGTGAGCGGGTGAAGTTCCTGCCGTTCTGGGGACACCGGCCGCGGCCCGACGGGAAGCTCGGACCGAGCTGTCTCAGCCAGTGGTGGCCGTCCGCTTTCACTGTGGGTGATGTCCGGTATGCCACAGCCGAGCACTGGATGATGGCCGGAAAGGCACGCCTGTTCGGGGACGCGGAGGCGGAGCGGGCCGCGCTGGGGGCGGGGACTCCGGCAGAGGCGAAGAAGGCCGGGCGCCTCGTGCGCGGCTTCGACGACGCGATATGGGAGCGGGAGCGGTTCGCCCTGGTGGTGGAGGGCAGCGTGCACAAGTTCGGCTCGACGCCCGAGCTGCGCGCGTACCTGCTGACCACCGGGGACCGGGTGCTGGTGGAGGCCAGCCCGCTCGACCGGATCTGGGGCATCGGGCTGGCGCCCGACGACGAGCGCGCCCTGGACCCGGCCCGCTGGCGCGGGCTGAACCTGCTGGGCTTCGCGCTGATGGAGGCCCGCGAGCGGCTACGGGAGAGCGCCGCGTGACGGAGCGGCGCGAGCCGGACCGGCGCATGGCGGACCGGCGCCGGGTGGCCGCGGTGATCGTCCGCGACGGCTGCGTGCTCATGGTCCGGGAGCGCGGCGAGGGGCCCACCGGCCGGCACGACGGGCCGGAGTACTGGACCCTGCCCGGCGGCGGGCTGGAGGAGGACGAGCTCCCCGAGGACGGGGTCCGGCGCGAGGTGGAAGAGGAGACGGGCCTGCACGCCCTGGGGGTGCGGTACGCGTACGAGGCGCCGTACCCCTCGGGCTGGACCTCCTGCTACCGCGTGGAGGTGGCGGAGGGCGAGCCGCGGCTGGGAATCGACCCCGACCTGGAGTGTGACTGCCCGCGCATGGTGGGGCTGATATGGGTCCCGCTGTCGCGCGGCACGGACGGCGAGTCGGTGATGGTGCCCACGCTGCTGTCGGCGGCCGCCGTTTAATTGCCTGGCGGCGCTCGAATAGCGCCGCCTAATGTGGGACTCGTCCAGGTGCGAAGGCGAGACCTACTTCCACTTTTAATGGGGCGGCCGCGGGTTCGAGTCCCGTCATCGACTTCGGGTCGGTGTAGCTCAGTTGGTAGAGCACCTTGTGGTTTCACCGACCTCGATCTCTGGACACCTACGTCACGCACCTCCCGGTGCGCCGGCTGCGGCTCCTTCCTCCACGAAACCAGGCCGCCGCCACCTTGATCTCGGGAGGCCGCGTGCGGGATGCCCGGTGCGCAGGCAACGGCTACTTCCGGATCAACGGGTCGCGGGTTCGAATCCCGCCCGGCTCAGGCCGGTAGCTCAGCTTGGCAGAGCAGTCGACACAGTCCGTCGCCGACTTTGATCTCGGGCATCCCGCACGCGACGCCTCCCCCTGCTTCCTTTGAATTCGGGGGGATTCACATGGCTCGTTTCAACCTGCGCCGGTCCAAGGCGGCGCCGGCTCCGGCTCCTGCCACCGCACCCGCACCCGCCTCGCCGGTACGGTCCGACGGCCGCCGGGCCGCCAACCACCACGGCAGCCACGGTTTCGTGCGCGACCCGCGCTCGGAGCTCTTCCTGCTCGCCGTCGCCAACTTCGTGTCGCAGCGGACCGCGTACGAGAGCGGCGAGGCCCGCGACGACCGGTTCGCCGCGCTCGTGCGCACCCTCGCCGTCGAGGACCCGGAGTGGACCGCGGGCCTGCTGGGCTGGCTGCGGGGCGACGGCAACATGCGTACCGCCTCGCTCGTCGGCGCCGCCGAGTACGTCAAGGCGCGCCTCGACGCGGGCGCCACCGGCGGGCCTTCGAACCGGCAGGTCGTGGACCGCGTACTGCGCCGCGCGGACGAGCCCGGCGAGCTGCTCGCGTACTGGACGGCCGCCTACGGGCGCAACGTGCCCAAGCCCGTCAAGCGCGGCATCGCCGACGCCGTGCGCCGCCTGTACACCGGCACCTCGCTGCTGAAGTACGACACTTCCTCCAAGGGATACCGCTTCGGCGACGTCCTCAACCTGGTGCACGCCTCCCCCGACCCGGCCAAGGCCTGGCAGGGCGAGCTGTTCCGCCACGCCCTCGACCGCCGGCACCACCCGGACACCGCCGAGGCGCCGGCCGGCAACCGCGCCCTCGTCGCCCACCGCGCGCTCATGGAACTGCCGGTGGCGCAGCGCCGCGCGGTGGTCACCGCCCCGGACGGCGCCGAGCGGCTCGCCGAGGCGGGCATGACCTGGGAGGCACTGGCCGGCTGGCTGCAGGGCCCCATGGACGCGGCCGCCTGGGAGGCGGTCATCCCGTCCATGGGCGCGATGGCGCTGCTGCGGAACCTGCGCAACTTCGACCAGGCCGGGGTCTCGGACGCGGTG
This sequence comes from Streptomyces sp. NPDC060028, assembly GCF_042736725.1. Classification (NCBI taxonomy): domain Bacteria; kingdom Bacillati; phylum Actinomycetota; class Actinomycetes; order Kitasatosporales; family Streptomycetaceae; genus Streptomyces; species Streptomyces sp. NPDC060028. The sequence continues at coordinate 71,557 of NZ_JBHWVJ010000025.1, forward strand.
GCCGCGCAGGTGGCCGCCAAGGTCAGCGATCCGGAGGTCGTCGCGCGGTCGCGGCAGTTCCCCTTCCGCTACCTGGCGGCCTACCAGCACGCGCCCTCGCTGCGCTGGGCGTACCCCCTCGAGCAGGCGCTCGGCCACTCGCTGGCCAACGTACCCGCGCTGCCCGGCCGGACGCTGGTCCTCGTGGACCGGTCCGGGTCGATGTGGTCCCCGCTGTCGGAGCGCTCCGAGCTGAACCGGGCGGACGCGGCGGCGGTCTTCGGCGCGGCGCTCGCGCTGCGGGCCGAGGACGCGGACCTGGTGCAGTTCGGCACCAGCAGCAAGGACGTGCCGTACCGCCGGGGCGAGTCCGTACTGAAGGTGCTGGAGCGGTTCGAGAACCTCGGGGGCACCTACACGGCGGAGGCCGTGCGCCGGCACTACAAGGGGCACGACCGGGTCCTGATCGTCACCGACGAGCAGGCCACCTACCACTCCAACGGCGACCCGACGGATCTGGTTCCGGCCACGGTCCCGGTCTACACCTGGAACCTGGCCGGGTACCGGGTGGGCCACGCGCCTTCCGGCTCCGGCGCGCGGCACACCTTCGGCGGGCTGACGGACGCCGCCTTCCGCATGGTGACCCTGATCGAGAACGGTCAGGACGCCGACTGGCCCTGGGCGGCGTGACGCCGGCGCGGGCCCGGGGTCAGACCCTCTCCTGGAACCGCGAGTTGGAGGACGGGTCGTACCTCGGGCCGCCGTCCGAGTCCGCGCCCATGAAGCCGGCTATCGCCATCGCCAGCATGAGGCCGCCCAGGACGATGCCTATCGCGCCCAGGATGATGCCCGCCAGCGCCATCCCGCCGTTGGTGGCCTGCCCACGGGTGGCCTTGCCCCGGCCCAGGGCGCCGAAGACGACCGCCCCGATGCCGAGCGCGACCGCGATGAAGCTGGTGACGCACCCGACCACCGAGAGGATGCCGAGCACGAGCGCGGTGATGCCGAAGCCGTTGCTCGGCTGCGGCGCCCCGTAGGGCGGGTACGAGCCGTGGCCCGGGTATCCCGCATACCCCGGGTGACCCTGGTACCCGTACCCCTGCGGGGCGGGAGGCGGTCCGGGGTAGGCGTATCCGGCCGGGTCGGGCCGGGCCGGGTACCCGTACGCGGGCGGGGTCATGGGCTGGGTGACCGGGGCGGGCCCGGACATCGGCGCGGGGCCGGCCGCCGGCCCGGACGCCGCCGGTTCGGCCCCGGGCATGCCGGCGATCGTCTGCTGGTCGTGCACGGACGGCGCGGGCTGTGCGGACGGCGCGGGCTGTGCCCCCGACACGCCCGGCGCGGCCTGTGCCTTGCCCAGATCCACGGCCGGCTGCTCCGGCGGCGCCCACGGGTCCCTCGGCGCAGGGCTCTGATCGGTCATGCGGCGCCCCCCTCTCGTACAGCCATGCTAAGCGGTGCCACCGACAGTCACCGGCCTGCCTACGATGATGGCCGACCTGCCCGCACCAGCGTCCACCCGGAGGCCCTTCCATGACCGATCTGCACCCCTTCATCGCGGGGCTGCCCAAGGCCGAACTGCACGTCCACCACGTCGGCTCCGCCTCCCCGCGGATCGTGGCCGAACTCGCCTCCCGCCACCCCGACTCGAAGGTCCCCACGGACCCCGAGGCGCTCGCCGACTACTTCACCTTCACGGACTTCGCGCACTTCATCGAGGTCTACCTCTCCGTCGTGGACCTGATCCGCACCCCGGCCGACGTGCGCACCCTGACCTTCGAGGTCGCCCGTGACATGGCCCGGCAGAACATCCGCTACGCCGAACTGACCATCACCCCGTACTCCTCCACCCGCCGCGGCATCGACGAACACGCCTTCATGGAGGCCATCGAGGACGCCCGCAAGGCGGCCGAGTCCGAACTCGGTGTCGTCCTGCGCTGGTGCTTCGACATCCCCGGCGAGGCCGGTCTGGAGTCCGCCGCCGAAACCGTCCGCCTCGCGCTGGACCTGCGCCCCGAGGGCTTGGTCTCCTTCGGTCTCGGCGGCCCCGAGATCGGCGTGCCGCGCCCGCAGTTCAAGCCGTACTTCGACGCCGCCCGGGCCGCCGGCCTGCACAGCGTGCCGCACGCCGGCGAGACCACGGGCCCGGAGACCATCTGGGACGCCATCCGCGAGCTGGGCGCCGTGCGCATCGGCCACGGCACCAGCGCCACCCAGGACCCGGAGCTCCTCGCGTACCTCGCGGAGCACCGCATCGCGCTGGAGGTCTGCCCGACCTCCAACATCGCGACGCGCGCGGTGAGCGAGCTCGACCTGCACCCCGTCAAGGAGATGGTGCAGGCCGGCGTGCTCGTCACCATCAACAGCGACGACCCGCCGATGTTCGGCTCCGACCTGAACAACGAGTACGCGGTGGCCGCCCGCCTGCTGGACCTCGACGAGCGCGGTCTCGCCGCCCTCGCGAAGAACGCCGTCGAGGCCTCCTTCCTGGACCCGGCCGGCAAGGCGAGGCTCACCGAGGAGATCGACGCGTACACCGCCCAATGGCTGGCGCGCTGACCTCCCCCCGATCCCTCCGGCCCCTGAGAATGGGGCCATGCGCACCCTGACTGCCGTCGGCCACCGCGGCGATCCGTACCGAGTCCGTGAGAACACCCTGGCCTCGATCCGCTCCGCCTTCGCCCGTGGGGCGGACGCGGTCGAGATCGACGTACGGCTGACCCGCGACGGGGTGCCCGTCCTGCTCCACGACGAGACGCTGGAGCGGCTGTGGGGCCATGACGTGCGGATCGACGCCGTCACGGCCCCGCAGCTCAAGGAGCTGACGCAGGGCGGGGTTCCGACCCTGCGCGAGGCCCTGACGGCCGCCGGCTCGGGCCGGATGATGATCGACCTGCCGGGTGCGACCTACGAGGACGTACGGACCGTCGTCGGCCAGGTCCGCGAGTGCGGGGCGCGGGAGCGCGCGTACTACTGCGCGGGGCCGAGGACCATGCTGTCGGTGCGCGCCGCCGATCCGGGCGCGGAGATCGCCCTGACCTGGACGACGTTGTCGCCGCCGCGCCGGGTGCTGATCGACGCGGTGACGCCGGCCTGGCTCAACTACCGCTTCGGGCTGGTCAGCCGGGAGCTGACGGACGCGGTCCACCGCGACGGGCTGCTCGTGTCGGCCTGGACCCCCGACACGAAGCGCGCGATGCGGGCGGTCATCGCGGCCGGGGTCGACTCCGTGACCACGAACCGGCTGGACGCGCTGGCCGCCGTGCGGGCCGGGTCCCGCCGGTGATACGCGCCCTCGGCGAGCGGATCCGCCGCGCCGATCCGCGGTGGCAGGACCTCGGGCTGACGCTGCTGGTGCAACTGGCCGTCACCATGCCCTTCGTGGTGCCCCGCTCGGCCGAGCTGCCGCCCGCGGACTGGGGCTCGTACGGGATGACCACGCTCGCCGTGCTCCCGCTGGTCTGGCGGCGCCGGGCTCCGGTGGCGGTGCTCGTCGCCGTCTTGGCCGTCGGCGGCGTGTACAAGGTGACACTGGACGGGCCGGGGCAGCCGCTTCCGTACGCGGGTCTCATCGCCTTCTACACGGTGGCGCTGCTGTGCACGGCGCGGGTCCGGGCGGCCGTGGGGCTGCTCTCGGTCGCGGCGGTCGCCCTGTCGGTGGGCTGGAACACGGGGACGGCGCGCGAGCTGCTCTTCACCCTCTTCGTCACTGCGGCGGCGTATGCGCTGGGCCGGCTGCAGTACACGCGGCAGGCGTACACCTCGGCCGTGGAGGACCGGGCGGCGCAGCTGGAGCGGGCCAACCGGATCGAGGCGGAGCAGGCGGCCGCGCGGGAACGGGCGCGGATCGCGCGGGAGATGCACGACATCCTCTCGCACGCGGTCAGCATCATGATCGTGCAGGCGGAGGCCGGCCCGGTGGCGGTACGGCGGGCTCCGGAGCGGGCCGAGGCCGCCTTCGACGCGATCGCGGACACGGGCCGGGAGGCGATGGCGCAGCTGCGGAGCATGCTGGGCGTGCTGCGGGAGGACGGTCCCGCGCCGCGCGAGCCCCAGCCGGGGGTCTCGGGGCTGCCGACGCTGCTGGACCGGGTGCGCAGGGGCGGGCCGGAGATCTCCTACGAGGAGACGGGCGAGGTGCGGGCCCTGTCGCCGGCGGTGGACACGACCGCGTACCGGATCGTGCAGGAGGCGCTGACGAACGTGGTGAAGCACGCGGGGGCCGGGCGGGTGGCGGTACGGCTCCACCACACGGCGCGGGATCTGACGATCACGGTGGCCGACGACGGGCGGGGCGCTCGGGACGGGCGGGGCGTGGAAAGTGGGGAGGGCGTGGAAGGCGGGCAGGGCGGGCACGGGCTGATCGGGATCCGGGAACGGGCGGCGGCGCACGGCGGCACGGCGGAGTCCGGTCCGGGGCCCGGCGGGCGCGGCTTCTCGCTGCGCGTGCTGCTTGTAACCTCGCCGCTGGAGGTGGGGACTTGACGATCCGTGTGGTGGTGGCCGACGACCAGGAGCTGGTGCGCAGCGGGTTCGCGATGATCCTGGACAGCCAGGACGACATCGAGGTCGTGGCCGAGGCCGGGGACGGGGCGGCGGCCGTCGAGGCGGTCCGCTCGCTGCGGCCCGATGTGGCGCTGCTGGACATCCGGATGCCGGTGCTGGACGGGATCGAGGCCTGTCGGGCGATCTCGGGGACGAGTTCCTGCCGGACGGTGATGCTGACGACCTTCGACTCGGACGAGTACGTGTACGAGGCTCTGCACGCCGGGGCGAGCGGGTTCCTGCTCAAGGACGTACGGCGGGACGATCTGGTGCATGCCGTACGGGTGGTGGCGGCGGGCGAGTCCCTGCTGGCGCCTTCGGTGGCGCGGCGGCTGATCGAGGAGTACACGGCGGCGACGGCGCGGCCGGCGGCCGGGCGGGAGCTGTCGGCGGAGCGGCTCGAGGTCCTGACGGCGCGGGAGCGGGAGACGCTGCTGCACCTGGGGCGGGGGCTCTCGAACGCGGAGATCGCGGCCGCGCTCGTGGTGAGCGAGCACACCGTGAAGTCGCATGTGGGGAACCTGCTGGCGAAGCTGGGGCTGCGGGACCGGATCCAGGCGGTGATCTGTGCGTACGAGACGGGTCTGATCGCGGCGGGTACTCCCTCTGGGGAGTGAGTGGCGGCGTGTCGGCTCCCTCTGGGTGGTGAGTTGTCGTACCGGTGAAGACCCCTCTTGTTGGTGATCCGCGATGACCTCTGTGAGCAGCAACATTGAGGTCGTCGGGGCAGCACGGTCCCACGGTCTCGCAGGGGGAACACCATCATGAATGCACGTACGCGCACGCTGATCGCCGCCGCTCTGGTCCTGGGCATCGCGTCGGGCCCGGCGGTCTTGGCCCAGGCCGCCCAGGCCACCCAGGCCGCTCCGGCCTTCCAGGCGTCCATGTCACCGGCCGTCTCCACGCCGCCGAACGCGACGGCGCTGGAGCGGGCCATCGCGGGTGTCGGCGCGCAGAACAAGAACGCGACGGCCGCGCTGGTGCGGGTGGGAGGCACGAGCGGGTCCTGGCAGGGCAGTTCGGGTGTCGCGGACCTCCGCACCGGGCGGGACGCCGTCGAGCAGGGCCGGTTCCGGGCCGGGTCGGTGACCAAGACCTTCACCGCGGCGGTGGTGCTCCAGCTCGCGGCCGAGGGCCGGGTGGACCTGAACAAGCCGGTCCGGCAGTACCTGCCGGGGAGCGTCCCCGACGCCTACGGGACCGTGACGGTGCGGCAACTGCTCAACCACACCAGCGGCATACCGGCCGCCGACGGGCCGGGCGACTCCTTCGAGGCGCAGTGGGAGCACCGCTTCGATGTGACCGATCCGCACGACCAGCTCGCCAACGCCCTGGCGAAGAAGCCGGAGTTCGTACCGGGTGCGGCGCAGCACTACCTGAACATCAACTACACCCTGCTTGGCGTGCTGATCGAGAAGATGACGGGCACGGCGTACGAGGAGGCGGTGGGCCGCAGGGTCCTCATACCGCTGGGGCTGCGCCGCACCTCGTTCCCCGGCCGGACCCAGACGAAGATCCACGGGCCGCACAACCGCGGCTACCAGGCGGTGGCGGAGGCCGACGGCTCGACCGGGCTGCGCGATGTGACCGAGTGGAACTCCTCGGACCGGTGGGCGGCCGGCGACATCATCTCGACGAGCGCCGATCTGGAGCGGTTCACCGTGGCCCTGTTCGGCGGGCGGATCGTGCCGAAGGCCCAGCTGGAGGAGATGTTCACGGTGCCCGATGTGAAGAACTTCGCCGGCGGGAAGCCCGCGAGCCTGACGGCGGGGCTGTCCCGGCTCGTCCTGCCGGACGGCACGGTGGCCTGGGGGAAGACCGGTGGCCGGTACGGCTACAACACCGCGATAGGTGCGACCCGCGACCTCTCGCGCACCCTGGTCTACTCGGTCAACTCCACGAACGCCAAGGGCGAGGACATGAACCCGGTGGCCTTGGGCATCGTGATGGCGGCCTTCGCGAAGTAGCCGTCAGGCGGGCATCGCCTCCAGGCGCTTGATCATGCGGCGCAGGAGCAGGAGGGGGATCGCCCCGAAGACGCCGAAGGACATGTCGATGACGCTCCACCAGAAGGGGATGCCCCGGACGGGGCCGCATATCAGGGCCAGCGGGATCACCCCGGCGCAGGCGATCATGCCCGCTTCGATGATCCAGATGTTGCGGACGGGGTCGCGGCGGACGCCGTGGAAGAAGACGGCGATCACCAGGTGGGCGAAGGCGAGCCAGTCGGTGCCGTACAGGAGGAAGGGGTATTCGGCGTCAGCCTGGTCCAGTCCGTCGCCCACGCGCCGCAGCCACGCGTTGTCCACCAGGGAGTTGGCCCAGTGGAGCTCACTGACCAGGGGGAAGGCGGTGAGTCCGCTGAGGACGAGGCAGACGAGAAACAGGGTCAGCCAGGCACGGATCCGCCGCTCAAGGGCGCTTCTCTCGCTCATGGAAGGAAGCGTACGCAGATTTCTGAACACGTTCAGCGCAATTGCTGAACATGTTCAGTTCTGTGGCCGGACCGTGATCATGACGGGCTCCCCGCCGTCAGAGCCCGACGATGGAGTTCCAGCGCTTGGCGAGGGAGGCGCGCTCGGCCGAGGTGATGTCCCGGGCCACGACAAGGCGCTTGCGCATCTCGTCGTCGGGGAAGATCAGCGGGTTCTCGGCGAGCGCGGCGGTCTCCTTGTCATCGGATCCGGCCAGGACCTCACGGGCGGCCGGGACGGGGCAGACGTAGTTGACGGAGGCGGCGAGTTCGGCGGCCACCTCCGGCGCGTAGTAGTGGTCGATCAGGGCCTCGGCGTTGGCCTTGTGCCGGGCGAGGTTGGGGACGAGCAGGCTCTCCGCCCACAGCTCGGCCCCCTCGTCGGGAACGACGAACTCGATGTCGGGGTTGTCGGCCTGGAGCTGGATCGCGTCTCCGGAGTACGCCTGGCAGGCCAGGACGTCGCCCTTGCTGAGATCGGAGGTGTAGTCGTTGCCGGTGAAGCGGCGGATGTGCTTCTTCTTCACCATGCTCTCCACCTGGTCGCACATCCGGTGGAAGTCGGACTCGGTCCACCGGGTGACGTCCACGCCGTTGCCCTGCATGAGCAGGGCGAAGGACTCGTCGAGGCCGGAGAGGAGGGTGACCTTGCCGGCCAGGTCCGGGTGCCACAGGTCGCGTACGGACCTGATCTCCCGGCCGAGGGCCTTGCGGTTGTAGGCGATGCCGGTGATCCCCGACTGCCAGGGGACCGTGTGCAGCCGGCCTTCGTCGAAGGCGGGGGACCGCAACTGGGGGTCGAGGTATTTGGCCACGTTGGACTGCGCCGAGCGGTCCATCTTCTGGGCCCAGCCCAGACGGACGAAGCGGGCGGCCATCCAGTCGCTGACCACGACCAGGTCACGGCCGGTCTCCTGGTGGCTCATCAGGGCCGGGCTGACCTTGCCGAAGAACTCGTCGTTGTCGTTGATGTCCTCGGTGTACCGGATCTCGATGCCGGTCTTCTCCGTGAAGGCGTCCAGCGTCGGACGCCGGTTCTCGTCCTCGTCATCGGTGTCTATGTAGAGCGGCCAGTTGGAGAAGGCGACGCTCTGGTCCCGCTCGGAGCGGTCCGGGCCCTCCCGTCGGCCCTCGGGGACGTAGGCGGCGGGCACTCCGCAGCCCGCGAGGGCGGCCAGCAGGCCCGCGGCGCCGAGGCCGCGGATCGCCGAGCGGCGGGAAAAGGCGAGTTGAGGCATGGCCACAGCCTCTGGGAACGCGGAGGGGCGGGCAATAGACATGTTGTCTATTGCCCGCCCCTTCCAGGCGCCAGGCGGATCAGCCGTCGAGCGAGGTCATCACGTGCTTGATGCGGGTGTAGTCCTCGAAGCCGTAGGCGGAGAGGTCCTTGCCGTAGCCGGACTTCTTGAAGCCGCCGTGGGGCATCTCGGCGACGAGCGGGATGTGGGTGTTGATCCACACGCAGCCGAAGTCGAGGTTCTTGGACATCCGCATCGCGCGGCCGTGGTCCTTGGTCCACACCGAGGAGGCGAGGGCGAACTCGACGCCGTTCGCGTACTCCAGGGCCTGGGCCTCGTCCGTGAAGGACTGGACGGTGATGACGGGGCCGAAGACCTCGTTCTGGATGATCTCGTCGTCCTGCTTGAGGCCGGAGACCACGGTCGGGGCGTAGAAGTAGCCCTTCTCGCCGACCTGGTGGCCGCCCGCCTCGACCTTCGCGTGGGCGGGGAGGCGCTCGATGAAGCCCGCGACCTGCTTGAGCTGGTTCGGGTTGTTCAGCGGGCCGTACAGCACGTCCTCGTCGTCCGGCTGGCCGGTCTTGGTGTCGGCGGCGGCCTTGGCGAGGGCGGTCACGAACTCGTCGTGGATGGAGGAGTGCACGAGCACGCGGGTCGCGGCGGTGCAGTCCTGGCCGGCGTTGAAGTAGCCGGCGACCGCGATGTCCTCGACGGCCTTGGCGATGTCCGCGTCCTCGAAGACCACGACCGGGGCCTTGCCGCCGAGCTCCAGGTGGACGCGCTTGACGTCCTTGGAGGCGCTCTCGGCGACCTGCATGCCCGCGCGCACCGAGCCGGTGATGGAGGCCATCGCCGGGGTGGAGTGCTCGACCATGGCCTTGCCGGTCTCGCGGTCGCCGCAGATGACGTTGAAGACGCCCTTGGGCAGGATCGAGTCGATGATCTCGGCCATCAGGACGGTGGAGGCCGGGGTGGTGTCCGAGGGCTTGAGCACCACGGTGTTGCCCGCGGCGATGGCCGGGGCGAACTTCCACACGGCCATCATCATCGGGTAGTTCCAGGGCGCCACCTGGGCGCAGACGCCGACCGGCTCACGGCGGATGATCGAGGTCATCCCCTCCATGTACTCGCCGGCCGAGCGGCCTTCCAGCAGGCGGGCCGCACCCGCGAAGAAGCGGATCTGGTCCACCATCGGCGGCAGCTCCTCGCTGGCCGTCAGGCCCAGCGGCTTGCCGGTGTTCTCCGATTCGGCGGCCACGAGCTCGTCCGCGCGCGCCTCGAAGGCGTCCGCGATCTTGAGCAGGGCCTTCTGCCGCTCGGAGGGGGTCGTGTCGCGCCAGCCCGGGAAGGCCGCGGCCGCGGCGGCCATGGCGGCGTCCACGTCGGCCTGGCCGGAGAGCGGGGCGGTGGCGTACGCCTCGCCCGTAGCGGGGTTGACCACCTCGGTGGTCCGCCCGTCGGCGGCGTCCTTGAACTCCCCGCCGATGTAGTTGCGCAGACGACGCAGTTCGGTGGTCACTCCAGCCACACTCCTGATCACATGTCCAATGGTTGAGACAAGTACCCAGCCTAGCTCCTGGGGCGACGGTTTCGACAGGCCTACGCACCATGAACTACGAAATCAGTGAGATCTGAGTCGCCAAACAACGAATTTCATCGGTTCCGTCTTGCGGAACTATCGACTCCTCGTGCACAGTGAGTCCGTGGTCAGTCGAAGCGCAGATTCCAGGAACAGACAACCGTCCCCTTCGGTCGATGCTGTGTCCCTGGCGATCATCGAGCAACTGCAGGAGGACGGTCGCCGTCCCTACGCAGCCATCGGCAAGGCCGTGGGCCTGTCCGAAGCGGCTGTGCGGCAACGCGTGCAGAAGCTGCTCGACCAGGGCGTCATGCAGATCGTCGCCGTCACCGACCCGCTCACCGTGGGGCTACGGCGCCAGGCGATGGTCGGCATCAACGTCGAGGGAGACCTCGACCCCGTGGCCGATGCTCTGACCGCGATGGCCGAGTGCGAGTACGTGGTGATGACCGCGGGCTCGTTCGACCTGATGGTGGAGATCGTCTGCGAGGACGACGACCACCTGCTCGACACGATCAACAAGAAGATCCGCGCGCTCCCCGGCGTGCGATCAACCGAAAGCTTCGTTTACCTGAAGCTGAAGAAGCAGACCTACATGTGGGGAACTCGATAGCCCGTGAGCCAGGACCTCTCCAAGACCGCGTACGACCACCTGTGGATGCACTTCACCCGCATGTCGTCGTATGAGAACTCGCCCGTCCCCACCATCGTGCGGGGTGAAGGCACTTACATCTTCGACGACAAGGGCAAGCGCTACCTGGACGGTCTCGCCGGACTGTTCGTGGTCAACGCCGGTCACGGCCGCAAGGAACTGGCCGAGGTCGCCTACAAGCAGGCCCAGGAACTCGCGTTCTTCCCCATCTGGTCGTACGCGCACCCCAAGGCCGTCGAACTCGCCGAGCGCCTTGCCCACTACGCCCCGGGCGACCTGAACAAGGTCTTCTTCACCACCGGCGGCGGCGAGGCCGTCGAGACCGCCTGGAAGCTCGCCAAGCAGTACTTCAAGCTGCAGGGCAAGCACACCAAGTACAAGGTCATCTCTCGCGCGGTCGCCTACCACGGCACCCCGCAGGGCGCCCTGTCCATCACCGGCCTGCCGGCCCTCAAGGCCCCCTTCGAGCCGCTGGTTCCCGGCGCGCACAAGGTAGTGAACACCAACATCTACCGCGCCCCGATCTACGGCGACGACCCCGAGGCCTTCGGCCGCTGGTGCGCCGACCAGATCGAGCAGGAGATCCTGTTCGAGGGCGCCGACACCGTCGCCGCCGTCTTCCTGGAGCCGGTGCAGAACGCCGGCGGCTGCTTCCCGCCGCCGCCCGGGTACTTCCAGCGGGTCCGCGAGATCTGCGACGAGTACGACGTCCTGCTCGTCTCCGACGAGACGATCTGCGCCTTCGGCCGCCTGGGCACGATGTTCGCCTGTGACAAGTTCGACTACATCCCGGACATGATCACCTGCGCCAAGGGCATGACCTCGGGCTACTCCCCGATCGGTGCCTGCATCATCTCGGACAAGCTGGCCGAGCCGTTCTACAAGGGTGACAACACCTTCCTGCACGGCTACACCTTCGGCGGACACCCGGTGTCCTCCGCGGTGGCGCTCGCCAACCTCGACATCTTCGACAAGGAAGGCCTCAACCAGCACGTGCTGGACAACGAGGACGCCTTCTTCTCGACGCTGAAGAAGCTGCACGACCTGCCGATCGTCGGCGACGTCCGCGGCAACGGCTTCTTCTACGGCATCGAGCTCGTCAAGGACAAGGCCACCAAGGAGTCCTTCTCGGACGAGGAGACGGAGCGCGTGCTCTACGGCTTCCTCTCCAAGGCGCTCTTCGAGAACGGCCTGTACTGCCGGGCCGACGACCGGGGCGACCCGGTCATCCAGCTGGCCCCGCCGCTGACCGCCGACCAGGGCACCTTCGACGAGATCGAAGGCATCCTGCGCTCGGTGCTCACCGAGGCGTGGACCAAGCTGTAGCCCGAGGCGCAGCCGAGCTGTAAACAGGTCCGACCACACGGCCCGGATCCCCCGTTCGAGTGAGAACGAGGGGGTCCGGGCCGTGTGCTGTCACCATCCATGCCGTTCATCTCTTTACATCTCCTTGCGGCGCCAGTGACTTAAGCCGGCTCCGCTTCGTTCCCCGGACGGAGGTGTACGCCATGGTGGCTTCACCGGACAACGCCCCACCGGATAATGACGTCCTCTGGGCACGGTCCCTTCATTACTCCCACAGCGGTTCGCCCGGCCTCATCGGCGTCTCGCTCGGCGTCCGCGCGGGCGAGATCCTCGCCGTCACCGGCGCGCGCGGCAGCGGCAAGACCACGCTGCTGCGCTGCCTGTCCGGGCAGCTGGTGCCCGAGCAGGGCGAGGTCTGGTTCAACAGCGTGCCCGTGCACACCATGGGAGCGCTGACCCGCGAGCGGCTGCGCCGCGACCGCTTCGGCTGGATCGGCCCCGCGCCCCAGCTCCTGCCCGAACTGCGGGTCTGGGAGAACGCGGCCCTGCCGCTCCTGATCGCCGGCGCCCCGCACCGCGCCGCCAAGCACGCCGCCTGCGAATGGCTGGACCGCCTCGACATCGGCGGCTTCGCGCGCAAGCGCCCCGGCGCCCTCAACCAGGCCGAGTCCCAGCGCGTCGCCCTGGCCCGGGCCCTGGTCAACCAGCCCGCCGTGATCTTCGCCGACGAGCCGACGGCCCCGCTGCACCGCACCGAGCGCGCCCTGCTGCTCCGTACGCTGACCACAGCGGCCCGCTCGCACGACATCACGGTGCTGCTGGCCACCCACGACGAGGAGACCGCGGCCGTCGCCGACCGGCGGGTGGCCCTGCTCGACGGCCGGCCGGCCGGGACGGCGGCCGCCGCCGCCCCTCAGACCCCGGAGGACCAGGCCGCGTGCTCGCTCTCCGCCTAGCCCGCGGCTCCCGGCCGCTCGTGCAGCTGCGCCGGCTGCTGGTGGCCGCCGCCTCGGCCGGCAGCGGGTTCCTGCTGCTGTACGTACTCGCCGAGGCCGCCGCCCGGCCCGCCGGATCGTTCCCTCGGCTGCTGTGGGCCCTGGTCCCGTTCGCCGTCACCGTGCAGTTCGCCGTCGCCGTGGCCCGTACCGACCCGGCCACCCGGCCCCGGGAAGGGCTGGACGCGGCCGGGCTGGGGCCCGTACGGCTCACGCTGGTCGCGGCGATCTCCACGGCCGTCGCCTGCACCCTGGGCAGCGCCGTCGCCCTGGCTGCCTTCCTCCACCTGCGCGGGGACGTCGTCGGGCTGCCCTTCGACGGAGCCGGGGCCACGCTGCTGCACGCCGACCGGCCGCTGCCCGTCGCGGCCGCCCTCACCCTGCTCACCCTGCTCCCGCTGGCCGCTTCGGCCGCCACCGCCCTCGCGCTGCGGCCGCACACGCCGACGGCTCCGCAGACCCGGCTGCCCTGGGGCATCGCCCTGGCCGCCTGCGGGCTGGCGGTGGAGGCGTACGCCGGCCGCGGCGGCGCCGGCATGCTCGCCGGCTGGGCGCTGACCGCCGTCGGGCTCGCCCTCGCCGGACCGGGCGTGGCCTACGTCTGCGGGTCCCTCGTACAGGCCGTGCGCCCGGGCGCGCTGCGGCTGCTCGCCGGGCGGACCCTCCAGGAGGAGGCACCCCGGCTGGGCTCGCCCCTGGGGGTGCTGTGCGCCGTCGGCGCGGGCGCCCTGACCGCCCTGGCCCTGCGCGACCGGGGCGGGCTCGACGTCCCGCTCGGCCCGCTGACCGGGCCCGCCGCCGCGCTGGTGGTCCTGTGCGCGGCTGCGACGCTGCTCACTTCGGCGGTGGAGGTCCACCAGGCCCGCGCCGCCGCCCGCGAGACCCTGGCGGGCCTCGGCGCCCCGGGCGCGGTCCTTCGTACGGCCGCCACCTTGCGGGCGACCGCGCTGGTGGCCGTGTGCGTACCGCTCAGCTGGGGTGTGGCACAGCTGACGTCGCTGGCATTGACTCGCTGAGGCGGGCAGCCCTTAGGGTGGGCCGAATGGTCAACGGATACATCGACACCGAGATCGAGACGCTCGCCGAATTCGACCAGGTCGCGGCCCGCGGTTCGCTCAGCGGATACCGGATCCAGTCGGTCAACCTGCTCCAGCGCACCTTCGCGCTGCTGTCGGCCGACACCTCCTCGGCCGTGTTCCTCGGCTGTCCCATGGAGCCAGACGCCGCGGTGAAGGTGCGCGCGGACGGCGCGCTGGTCTTCCCGCCCGTCCCCGACCTGCCGTTCGACCCGTACCGAGGACTGCTGTACACGGCGGACGAGCTGTTCGCCGGACTGCCGGACGGCTACGAGGCCACCCCGGACGCCCAGGCGTACGGCTGGTTCCAGGAGACCAAGGCCGACGGCGACGTCTTCTCGTCGATGCTCCGCTCCATCCACGACGACGCCATCTGCGACGCCCTCGACGAGCACCTCGTGGGCGCCCGCGTCGTCGGCGTGATGGGCGGCCACGCGATGGCCCGCGGCGGAGCGGAGTACCGGGGCGCGGCGGAACTGGGCCGGGCGCTGAGCCGCTCCGGGCTCACCGTCGCCACCGGCGGCGGACCGGGCGCCATGGAGGCGGCCAACCTGGGCGCCTATCTGGCCCCGGCGCCGGACGAGGCCCTCCCGGAGGCGCTGGAGCTGCTGGCCAAGGCCCCGTCCTTCGCGCCGTCGGTCTCCGACTGGGCGCAGGCGGCCTTCGCCGTACGCAGCCGCTGGCCCGGCGGCGGCGACTCGGTGGGCATCCCGACCTGGTTCTACGGTCACGAGCCGCCGAACGCCTTCGCGGGCCACATCGCCAAGTACTTCGCGAACGCCACCCGCGAGGACGGGCTGCTGGCCCGGTCCAACGCGGGCGTGGTCTTCCTGCCCGGGGCGGCGGGCACGGTGCAGGAGATCTTCGACAACGCGACCCCGAACTACTACGGGTCCCGGGGCGAGCCGACGCCGATGATCCTGGTGGACCGCGCGCACTGGACGGAGCGCCTGCCGGCCTGGCCGCTGCTGCGGGCGCTGGCGGCCGGGCGTCCGCTGGAGTCCCGGATCGCGCTGGTGGACTCGGTGGACGAGGTGCCGGCGGTACTCGCCTCGATGGCCTGAGGTCCGCAGGCAACTTCCCGGCCCGTTCGCACGTCTGGCATAGGTACGCAAAACCCGCACGCAAACCCGCACGTAAAACCTGCCAGACGTGAACGGAGCCCTCGGTGCTCATAGGCCTGCTGACCGCAATCGCGGCGTCCATCTGCTACGGCACGGGATCCGTCCTGCAAGCCGTCGGCTCGCGGCGGGCGGCCCGGATGTCGCCGGCCTCCGCCGGGGTGACGGCCCATGGCGGACCGAACCTGTCGTCGACCGCGAAGGCGGCGATGACCTGGGAGTTCATCGTCGGCACGATCCTGGACTTCGTGGGCTTCGCCCTCGGCGCCCTCGCGGCCCGGCTGCTGCCGCTGTTCCTCTCCCAGACGGTGATCAGTGCCAACCTGGTGATCACCGCGGTGCTGAGCGTGAAGCTGCTGGGGATCCGGCTCACCCGCAAGGAATGGACCTCGATCGGGGTCGTCTGCACGGCTCTGGTGCTGCTGGCGACGGCGGCCGGCCACGAGGGCGGCCACCACGCCCCGATGTCCACCCACTGGTGGCTGCTCGCCGTGAGCGTGCTGATCATCGTCGGCGGCACGGTGGCCGTACGGTTCCTCGGCGCCCGGGCGGCGATCCTCGCGGGTCTGCTGTCGGGACTGGCCTTCGGCGCGCTCGGCGTCGGCGTCCGCATCCTGAACGGCATCGACCCCTTCGACCCGGCCGCGCTGCTGTCCGACCCGGCGTTCTACGCCATCCTGATCGCGGGCATCGGCGGCATGTACCTGCACACCGTGGCGCTGCAGATCGGTTCGGTGAACGGCGCGACGGCGGCGCTGGTGGTGGGCGAGACGGTACTGCCCGGCGCGATCGGCGTGCTCTGGCTGGGCGACGCCTCCCGCCCCGGCCTCGCCTGGCTCGCGGTCCTCGGCTTCGTCCTGGCCGTCGCCGGCGCGGTGGCGGTGGCCTGGTACGGCAACCACGACGGCGCCGAGGCGCACACCGAAGCCCCCGAGCCGGCCCCCGTCCCGGTCCCGTAGCCGACGGGTCCGGGAGAAGGCCGCAAGGCTCCTCACCCCCTTGGCCGTCCCCGATGGCGGGCGCGCGGCAGCTGTCGCTTGCTGGACGGGGGAGAGAGCGAGGGGTCATGGACCCGACGAGCGCACGGCTGCGCACACCCCGGGCCGCCGGAATGGCCGGGATCGCCTTCGCGGTGCTGCTGGCGGCGGCGATCGTACTGATGCGGGTCGCCATCCCCTCGGGCAACGGCGCCGATGCGGCCGTCGACCCCGGCAACCGCTGGGCGGTGCGGGTGGCCCTGGAGATCGTGCCGTTCGCAGGGATCTTCTTCCTCTGGTTCATGGGTGCCTTGCGCGCGCACACCGGGGAGGCCGAGGACCGGTTCGTGGCCACCGTCTTCCTGGGCAGCGGGTTCGTCTTCGTCGCGACCCTGTTCGTCGCCGCCGCCGCTGCGGGCACCGTCCTCCAGGACAGTGCGGACGCCGGGTTCGGCCGCCACTACGCGTACACGGTGCTCACGACCTACGCGATGCGGACGGCAGCCGTGTTCGTCTTCGCGACCTCGACCATCGGGCGCCGGCTCGGGATCTTCCCGCGCCCGCTCGCCGTGCTGGGCTATGTCACGGGACTGGTCCTGGTGGTCGTAAGCTCCGGGGTCCCCTGGTCCGAGCTGATCCTGCCGGCCTGGGCGCTGGTCGTCGGCCTGCATGTCCTGCGGGTCGGCATGAGGTAGCGCATGCTGGAAGCGAGGGGACGGGGACGGGGGAACGGGGATGATCCGGCCACGGAAAGGCTGATCCCTCATGAGGCTTGTCGTCGACCTGAACCGCTGCCAGGGGTACGCGCAGTGCGCGTTCCTTGCTCCCGACGTCTTCGCCATGCATGGCGAAGAGTCGCTGCTGTACGACCCGGAGGCGGCCGCTGAGCAGCGCGAGGACGTCGCGCGAGCCGTCGCCGCCTGCCCGGTCGGGGCCATCCTGCTCGAAGCCGACGACGCCGATGGCGCCGCCGGTCCCGAGGCCGTCGAGGCCCCCGAGGCCGCGGGCGAACTCGCGGCGGCGGCGACCCCCGGAGGTGCGCCGTGAGCGGCGACGGAACCCTCGAGCGCCTCAAGCGCGACGGCCGTATCGTCGTCGTGGGCGCCTCCCTGGCGGGGCTGCGGGCCGCCGAGACCATGCGCGAGAAGGGTTTCGCGGGCTCGCTCACGATGATCGGGGACGAACCGTACGAGCCGTACGACCGGCCCCCGCTGTCCAAGCAGGTGCTGCTGGGCAAGGCCACCGCGGACCGTACCGCCCTCCCGCGCCGCCGGGCCCTGGACGCGACGTGGCGGCTCGGGGTCCCCGCCACCGGCTTGGACATGGCGGCCCGGCGGGTCCGGCTCGGCGACGGCGACGAGGTGGAGTACGACCGGCTGCTCATCGCCACCGGCGTACGGGCCCGGCCGTGGCCGAACGAGGAGGAGGGCGCGCTGGAGGGCGTCTTCGTCCTGCGCACCCGCGACGACGGCGCCGCCCTGGAACGCAGTCTCGCCGCAGGCCCCCGCCGGGTGCTCGTCATCGGGGCCGGCTTCACCGGGTCCGAGATCGCGTCCGCCTGCCGGGAGCGCGGCGTGCCGGTCACCGTCGCCGAGCGGGGCGCCGCGCCCCTGGTCGGCGCGCTCGGCGGGGTCATCGGGGAGGTCGCGGCCGGGATGCACCGCGAGGCCGGCGTGGACCTGCGTACCGGGGTGATGGTGACCGGGCTGGAGGGCGACCCGGCCGGACGGGTCCGCGCCGCCCACCTCTCCGACGGCGCCACCATCGAGGCGGACGTGGTGGTGGTCTCGCTCGGCGCGCAGCGCAACACCGAGTGGCTCGCCGGGTCCGGGCTGGGCGCGGGACCCCGCGGCATCGCTTGTGACGCGGGCTGCCGGGCCTTCGACATCCGGGGCATCGTCACCGACGACATCTACGTGGCGGGTGACGTGGCACGTTCCCCGCACGCGCTCTTCGGCTACCAGTTCCTGTCGCTGGAGCACTGGGGCAATGCCGTAGCCCAGGCCGAGACGGCGGCGCACAACATGCTCAGCGAGAGCGCGGACCGTCGCCCCCACATGTGGGTGCCGGCCTTCTGGTCGTCCCAGTTCGGCGTGAACATCAAGTCGGTCGGCGTGCCGTCGATGGGGACGGAGATCCTCATCTCGCAGGGCTCGCGCGACGAGCGCAGGTTCACCGGCGTGTACGGCTACCAGGGGCGCGTCATCGGCGCCGTCACCTTCGACCAGTCCCGGTGGCTGCCCTTCTACCAGCGGCTCATCGAGACGACCGCGCCGTTCCCGCCGGACTTCGCCACCGTGGACCGCAGACCGGAGGGCCACAAGCCGATGTCCGCGGACTTCCCGGACCCGTCAGTGCCCACGCACGGCCCGACGATCACCCTGAGCGGTTACTCGCCGGCCGACCGGCGGATGACCTTCACCCCCGCGCACCACTGATCGAGGACCTGTCATGACACAAGCCATCCTGCGGGAGATCATCGACTACGCGAACCGTGCCGATCCGTATCCGTTGTACGAGGAGCTCCGCAAGACGCCGGTGTCCCACGAGGGCGACGGGCCGTACGTCGTCAGCACCTACTACGAGATCCAGAGCCTCCTCCACGACCCCCGGATCAGCTCCGACCGCCGCAATCTGACCTCGAAGGCGGGTGACCCACTGGCCCAGGCCGAGGAGGAGGAGACGACGCTGCCGCCCGCCTTCCTCAACCTCGACCCCCCGGAGCACGACCGGCTGCGCCGGATGACGAACCGTCCGTTCGGGCCGCCGCACTCCCCGCGCCGGGTCCACGACATGCGCGGTGAGCTCGGGGGCATCGTCTCCGGGCTGGTCGACGGCATCGTCGCCGCGGGGAACGGTGCCGGGATGGACCGGATCGACCTGGTCGACCAGTTCTCCTACCCCTTCCCGGTCTCGGTCATCTGCCGGCTGCTGGGTGTGCCGCCCGAGGACGAGCCGCGGTTCCACGTGTGGGCGGACGCCCTCGCCGCGAGCCTGGACCCCGACCCGGACGCCGATCCCTCGCAGCGCCACAAGGGCTCGACCGATGTGCGGATGGAGCTCGGCATGTACCTGGCCGGGCTGATCGAGGAGCGCCGCAAGAGCCCCGGCGACGACATGCTGTCCCACCTGGCGACCGAGGAGGGGCCGGACGGCTCGATGACGACGATGGAGGTGCTCAGCACCTCGGCACTGCTGCTGATCGCCGGGCACGAGACCACGGTCAACCTCATCACCAACGGAATGCTGACCCTGCTGCGCCACCCGGACGTGCTCCGGCGGCTGCGCGAGGATCCCGCCCTGGCCGTGCCGCTCGTCGAGGAGTTGCTCCGCTACGAGCCGCCCGTCCAGCTGCTGCCCCAGCGCAGCGCCCTCGCCGACATCGAGGTCGCCGGGGTGTCCATCCCCAAGGGGGCGTCCCTCTGGCTGATCCTGGCCTCCGGCAACCGCGACCCGCGACGGTTCGAGGACCCGGACCGCTTCGACCCGGACCGTACGGACATCCAACACCTCGGCCTCGGCAGCGGGATCCACAGCTGCTTCGGGGCGCCGCTGGCCCGGCTGGAGGCTCAGCTGGCACTGAGCGAACTGGCCCGCCGGCTGGAGAACCCCCGGCTCCTGGAGGACCCGCCGCCGTACCGCCAGAACGCGGTCCTGCGCGGCCCCCGCCACCTGCCGATCGCCTGCGACGGCATTCGCGACTAGTGCTGTGGCCGGGAAGGTTTGCCGGGTCGCGGTGTCCGGTGCGGTGCA
>NZ_JBHWVJ010000026.1:0-90503 GCF_042736725.1 Streptomyces sp. NPDC060028
CCTCCTGCAGGCCCACCAGAGCGGTGGCGTGCGTCAGGTTCGGGAAGTACCCGATGCGCACCTCGGAGGCGGAGAGCGGCTTGTCGCCGGTGGCCGCGACCTTGGCCTTGTCGTCGTCCTTCTTCGCCTCGGAACCGTAGCCGCAGGCGGTGAGCAGCAGGGGAAGCGCCGCTGTGACGGCGATGGCGCGCAGGGTGGTGAGCGGTCTTGCGGCAGACACGGAGGTGTCCTTTCACGGGATGGGGTTCACGAGCTACGGAGATGGGGCGACGCGAAGCCAACGGCGCACACGGCACACACGGCACCCGCTCCCGACCGGTGAGGCGGGATCGCGGTCGCAGGCTGCGGAACGGATGGGTGTCGGACGCCCCGGGGAAAGACGTCGAGCCCGTACATCGGACGGCTCCGAAGGCACGCGGTCGACGGGGTCAGCCGAGGGGCCCGCCCGGCCGACGCCAGAGCGGAGTGCGACAGCGCCCAGTGGTGCACTACGCGCGGAGCCGGGCCCGGGAACGGCCGGTGTTCAGCTGGGCTGACAGATGGCGCTGGACGTACGGACCAGGTCGATGTGCCGGCGGGAGGTCAAGGACAGCATCCGGCCTGCGTGGTGCAGTGTTCGCACGGTCACCTCCCTGGATTCCTAGTTTTCCCACCTGGTTGGTAGGCATCTTGGCAGAGGCGGACACCCGCCCCAAGAGGCTGACCGCATGGTGGACGGCGAGATCTCGCGATGTGAGAAAGTGCAGGTGGGGCGAGGGTCAGGGATTGGTCCAGGCCCCGGGGGTATCGGCCAGCGCCGATACGTCAGAGGGCAGGTCGGCTGACGCGACGTCGGCGAGTGTCACGCCGTCGAGGATCTCGCGGACGTTGGCCCGCAGTGCGACCCACAGGGGGAGCAGCGACTGGGCGGGGCCGGTGTAGGACAGGTCCGGTGGGCGGACCCCGCGCACCGATACGAGCGGCCCGTCCACGACGCGGATGACATCCGCGATGCTGATGGACTGGGCGGGTTTGGCCAGCCGGTAGCCGCCGTTGCCGCCGCGCTGGCTGAGCACGAGACCGCCGCGGCGCATGTCGTTCAGGATGCCCTCGAGGAACTTGTGTGGGATGTCCTGAGCGTCGGCGATGGCTTCGGCCTTCACTGGCCCGTCATCCTGTGACGCGGCAAGCTGCAGCGCGGCACGTACCGCGTAGTCCGCCCTGGCTGAGATCCGCATAGCGCCATTATCCGGCATGGATTCGGCCGACGTCCGTCGCGGGTGGCCGCAGGCTGCCGGGCAGGTACTCGTGCCCGGCAGCCGAGGGGGTCAGGTCGCGGATCCGCGACCTGAGCGGTGCCCGTGCCCTGCGTCAACGGAAGGTGGCCGCCACCGCGCGGTGGGAGCCGTTGAGGTAGTGCTCGCCGATGGAGCGCAGGCGGTGCGCGACCGGGCGGTGGGCCGTCAGGACCCGGGCGTTGCGCCAGAACCGGTCCAGGCCGGGGGCGTCGGCGAGTTCCAGCACCCGGGCGGTGACGTGCAGGGTGGCCTTCGACGTCACGGCTTCGGCCGTGGCGACCAGAGCGGCGACGCCCGCGGGTACCTCGGCATCGAGCTGCGCGCCTGTGGCGAGAGCCTGCGCCATCGCCTCCGTCGCCCGGTCGACCACGGCGGTCGCCGTCTGAGCGGCGGAGGCGAGTTCCCCGTACGTCAGGAAGAGATCCGGGTCCTCACCGGGCAGCCGGTGTGCGCGGCCGCCCCTGATGAGGTCGCGTGCTTCGGTGAGGGCGCCCTCGGCGATGCCGAGGCCGACGTGGCACAGGGCGAGCCGGAGCGCCGGCTCCGCGAGCGCGGTGAAGGGCGCGGTCGACTCCTCGTCGTGCGGCCGCCGGCCCAACACCTGCCCTGGCGTGATGGTGACCCGGTCCAGGGCGACCTCGCCCGCACCGGCGACCCGCTGTCCGAGGCGGCCGTGGGCGGGTTCGATGGTCACGCCCCGTGCGCCGGGTGGAATCCGTACGACCAGGACGTCACCGGTCGCGGCGCAGACGGCGTCCACCACGATCTGGTCGGCTGCGGCCACCGCCGTGTCCACGCTCCGGCGCCCGTTCAGCAGGTAGCCGGTGGAGCGCGGCCTCAGTGTGAGGTCCGGCCCCTCGGCGTCGTCGTTGGGCGCGGGAGGGCGGACCGCCCCGGTCCACAGCCACTGCTCGCGCACCGACTCCTCTTCGAGGGCGGTCGCGTGCTGGTCATTCGCGTAGAAGCGTCCGCTCCAGGCGTGTACGTAGTGGCGGGCGAGTACGTCGCCGACAGAGCTGTCCGCTGCGGCGATCTCCCGTATGACCGCGCATCCGGTACGCCAGTCCGCCCCGCGACCGGGCCCGGGCGGGGTGAGGGCCGCCGGCAGGCCGGCCTCGCGCAGCCGGGCCGCCTCGTCGGTCGGCGGCTTGCCGGCCTGATCGCGGGCGATGGCGTCCGCGGCGAGGTCGTCCGCCACATCGCGGGCGGTACGCAGGAGCGCGTGGCGCTGCTCGTCGGCGGATCGGTGGCCGGCGGGGCTGGGTGTCGTCCGCATGGGCGTCACCGGCAGGCCCGGGTGCCGCTGCGTGGCGGGGCTGGGCGGACGGCGGTGCCATGGGGGATGGCGGTGGTCATGTCGGCTACTCCGGAACGTTGTCGGGTGGCGTCGGCCGATTGCTGAGGGGCGCGGGAGGGGTGGGAGAAGGTGCTCATGAACCGGGCGGCGAGCCTGGCGAGAGCCGGCAGCATCAACGTCTTGGCCAGCCGCACCTCAGCGAATCCCCACCTTTCCCATCGAATTGATAGGGATACTTACTCGAACTGGCCTTCCCCACAAGAGCATGACCGCATGATGGACAGTTCGATCTCGGGATGAAAGACGATGCAGGTCAGCGGCGACAGGGGCAGCCGCTATGCGTCGGCTCCGGCGCTCGTGCGTCACGTACGGGGCCCTGGCGTGTGCGCCGCTGGTCCCCCTGGCGCCTGCCCGGCTTGCAAACAGGGCCAGGCAGGCCCTCCGTGCGGCCTTTTCCTATGCAATCAGTAGGGAAGTATTGACGTGCGCCCGCCGCGCAGTTCACGATGTGACCATGTCCCCGTCGCAGCCGTTGCTCGTACGCCGCAGGCACGTTGACTTCCGTCTCGTCGCCAGCGCCGTCTGCCGACCCGTTTAGGGCTTCTTCGACAGGGCATTTCCTCGACGCGCGCCGGTGTTCCGGCTGCCGCTTCCTTCTGTGCGCCGCGCTTTTCGTGACCCCGGCCCTTGAGCCGTACGGGTCCGCCCGGCGTCACGACGCGCCGACCTTCCCGGTCGAATCCGTCACGGAGACCCCCTGCCCTGTCATGCCCGAACACCCGGCGTCCGTACCTCAATCCGCGCAGCCGAAGGGGCTCATCGTGACCACCGCAATTCCCGCACCCGCCATCCGCCGTTCCCCGGCCCCGCGCCTCCAGCTGGTCGGCGACCGTCCGCCCGGTGTCTTCGCCTACGGGACCGACGGCGGCCGCGTCGCATACCTCGTGTTCCTGCCGGCGGACGTCGACCCGGTGGCGCTGATGAAAGCGCACGGCGCACGCCCGGAAAACCATTCCCGCGAGCCCGGGACGCTTCCGGCTCCCGAGCCCGAATTGGCCTCGCGCCCCGACCCCGTTCAGCTCGACGACGCCATCCGGGTCGACCGCGCACGTCGGCTGGTCGAAGTCGACGGGCGCGAACTGGATCTCACCTACCTGGAGTTCGACCTCCTGGCCCACCTCGTGGCCCATCCGTACACGGTTCACACGCGTGATGCCCTCATCTCGGGCATCTGGGGTTATGGGCACATCGGCGACGGCCGTACGGTCGATGTCCACGTAGCCCGGCTGCGCCGCAAGCTCGGTCCCACCTACCGGAACCGCATCTCCACCGTGCGCCGCGTCGGCTACAGGTACCTTCCCGACCACCAGTAGCAGTGGCTTGCGTTCAGGGGCCTGCCGGAACTCCGCCGGCGCCCGCTTCGGCCCGACGGCGGACGGTGGTGTCCGGGCTCATGCGCAGCGGGTCCGCGGCCTGCCCCATGGAGCATGAGGGCGCACCCGCAACCTAGTGCTGCGACCGGAAAGGTTCACCGGGGCCACAGCGCTATGCATTCGCGATGACCAGCAGAGTGCGGGCGGCGGCCGGGCCCGTGAGGCGACAGCGGTGCGGGACTTCGCCCCGGTGGTGGGCGCTCTGGCCGGCCCGCAGGGTCAGCGGCTCCTCGCCCTCGACCTCGAGGACGATCTCGCCCTCCAGTACGTACAGGAAGTCCTCGCCGGGGTGCTCGAACCAGCCGCGCTCGCCCTGGCCGGGTTCGAAGTGGTGCTCGTAGGCCTCCATCAGCGCGCTGCGCCCGCCGGGGATGAGGACCTGGGCGATCTGCCCGGCGGCTTCGCTGACGCGGATCACCTGCGGGTCGCTCTCGTGGCTGACCGCACCCGGTCGGGCGGGCGGTCGAAGGAAGGTTCCCGGGGTGACGTCCAAGGCCTCCGCGATCCGGTAGATCGAGCTGAGGCTGGGGGTGGCGAGGCCGCGTTCGAGCTGGCTGAGGAACGGCTGGGAGAGGCCTGAGCGGGTGGCGAGGACGGCCATGGACACGCCGTGCTGTTTGCGGCAGCTGCGGATCACCCGGCCGACCTCGATGGCCTCGGGCGTGGGTTCGGGTCGAGACACGCAAGTGAACGTACCCCATCGCCGATCAAGGACCGGGGGCCCCGGCGAGGCTTCGCACGGCCGCAACACTCCTGTCATAAGCGTGGTCAATTATTGACCTCACTTATCAACGACCGGGAAACCGAACGAGGAGTCGCCCCGTGCACGCCACCCCCTCACCGCCCGGCCGGGCCCTGCGCCGGCTCGGCCCGGCCCTGGGCGCGGCAGGTGCCGTGCTCGCGCTGTGGTACCTGCTCGCGCGGTCCGGTGCGGTGGCACCGGGGCTGCTGCCCACGCCCGGTGAGACCGCGGCCGCGCTCGTGGACAGCGCCCGCAGCGGCATCCTGGCCGCTGATCTCGGCGCCAGCCTGGCCCGTGCCGGGCAGGGTTTCGCGCTGGGCGCCCTCGCCGGCAGCGCGCTGGGCTTCGCCACCGGCCATCTGCCGCGGCTGTCCGCCGCCGTCGCCCCGGTGATCTCCTTCCTGCGGCCGATCCCGGCCATCGCGCTGGTGCCGCTCGCGACCGCCTGGTTCGGCATCGGGGAGACCGCCAAGCGCCTGCTCATCGCGTACGCCGTGCTGCTCGCCGTCTGGCTGTACGTCCACGACGGGGTTTCCCGGGTGCCCGCGTCCCACCTGCGGGCGGCCCGGTCGCTGGGGGCGCCGCTACACCGGCGGTTCACCGAGGTGCTGCTGCCCGCCGCCGCGCCCGCACTGCTCGCGGCGCTGCGGTACGGGGCCTCGGTGGCGCTGCTCGCCCTGGTGGCGGCGGAACTGGGCGGCGCGGACAGCGGGCTGGCGTACCGGCTCCAGGTGGACGGGCAGTTCCTGCGCGTGGACCGGATGTTCGCGGGGCTGCTCGTGCTCGGGCTGCTCGGCGTGGCCGTCGACCTCGTACTGGCCACGGTCGGCCGCCGGTTCGTTCACTGGAGCGCCTCATGAGCCTGGGAGTACGACTGGAGGGCCTGTCGGTCCGCTACGGGGCCGCCCCGGTGCTGGAGCGCACCGATCTGGAGTTCCCGGCGGGCTCGTTCACAGCGCTGCTGGGGCCCAGTGGGTGCGGCAAGTCCACGCTTCTCAACCTGGTGGCCGGGTTCGTGCGGCCCGCCGAAGGGCAGGTGACGGCGGGTTCCGCTCCCGTGCGCGGGCCCGGCCCGGAGCGGGGCGTGGTCTTCCAGCACTACGCGCTCTTCCCCTGGCGCACCGCCCGCGGCAACGTCGAATTCGCCCTCAAGCGGCTCGGCCTGCCACGTCCGGAGCGCCGCCGGCGCGCCCTCGCGGCACTGGCCGAGGTGGGGCTGGCGGACGGCGCCGAGAAGTACCCGGCGCAGTTGTCGGGCGGCATGCAGCAACGTGTGGCACTGGCCCGCGCACTGGCCGCGGAGCCCGAAGTACTGCTGATGGACGAGCCGTTCGGAGCGCTGGACGCACTGACCCGGACCCGGATGCAGACGCTGCTGCGGGAGCTGTGGCAGCGCCGCGGCACCACCGTCCTGTTCGTCACGCACGACATCGACGAGGCACTGGCCCTCGCCGAGCGGGTCGTCGTACTCGGCGGGACCCCCGGGCGGGTGCTGGCCGACCACACCGTGCCCGATGGGCCGCCGGACCCGGACCTGCGTGCACTGATCGCACGTCACCTCGGCTCCGGCTGAAGCCCCCTCGACTCCCTCCCCTGCTCGCATTCCGTCCCCGGAAGGACTTCCCCCATGCTCAGACCCCGTGCATTGGCCGCCCTGTTGACGGCGGCCCTGCTCTGCGCGCTCACCTCGGCCTGCGCCGACGGCTCCGGCCCTGCGGTTGGCGGTCCGCCCGCCGTTTCCCTCGCCGCGAGCGACCACCTCGGCGGGGCGCCGGTCTACGTGGCCCAGGAGCGCGGGCTGTGGTCCGCCGAGGGCATCGACGCCACTGTGACCACCCACCCCACCGGGCGGGACGCGCTGAACGCCGTGCTCGGCGGTCAGGCGCAGCTCGGCGTCGTGGGTGACCTGCCCGCGGTGACGGCCGCACTGGGCGGGCGCGAGCTGCGGATCGTCGCCGACCTGTCCCGGTTCTCCGACTGGCGCCTGCTGACCCGGACCGACCGGCAGATCACCGGCTTCGCCGCGCTGAAGGGCCGCAAGGTCGGTGTCCCGCAGGGCACGAACGTCGAGTACGCCCTGTCACGGATGCTCGCCTCCGTGCAGCTGACGGCCGCAGACGTGACCGTGGTCAACCTCGCCCCGAACCAGGTCACTTCGGCGCTGGCCCGAGGGGACGTCGACGCCGGTGTCACCTTCCCCGGCTTCTACGACCCGGCCCGCACCGCCCTCGGCGAGCGCTACGCCGAGCTTCCCTTCACCGGCTACACGGCCCGGACCCTGCTCGTTGCGGGTCCGAAGGCGACCGAAGAGACCACCACAGCCGTGCTCCGGGCACTGCTGAAGGCCCAGCGCGAGATCGCCGCCGACCCGGCCGCCGCGCGAAAGGCCGTACTCGCCCAGTCCAAGGGCGCGCTCCAGGCCGGCTACGTGGACGCCTTCCAGCCCCGCTACGGCTACGGCGCGACCCTTTCGCCGGAGCTGCTGGCCCAGTTGGAGGGCGAGGCCGCCTGGGCGAAGGCCGCCCAGAGCCTGCCGGGATCCGCCGACCGAACCGCGCTGCTGCGCCACCTGCACCCTGCGCCCCTGACGGCCGTCGACCCGGCAGCCGTCACCGTCCACTGAGCCACACCCGACACACCCGACACAGGAGATTCCCCGTGACCGTCGACCAGAACACCCTGCGCCGCCGCGGCGTCGGCCTGATCGCCCATGACCCCGCCCGCAGTTACGGCGGGTACACCCTCTACACGCCGATCACCAGCGCCGGCGAGATCCACCTCGTCGACATCGAGGGCCGGCCCGTCCACACCTGGAACTCCCCGCACCCGCCCGGCCGCCAGGCGCAGCTCCTCCCCGACGGCAACCTCTTCTACGCGGCCAAGGACACCAGCAGCCCGACCCTCTTCCCCATCTGGGACGTCTACCACGGCGGCATCTTCCAGGAACTGGGCCCCGACTCCACGGTGATCCGCGAGGTCCGGCACCCCTTCCACCACCACGACGCCTCGATCCTGCGCAACGGAAACCTCATCGTCACCGGCGTCGAACCCCTGGACCCGGCCGACGCGGCTCGCATCCGGGGCGGCATACCCGGCTCCGAAGCCGCGGGCGGGGTGATCTACGGGGACGTGGTGTACGAGCTGACCTGGGACGGGGAGGAGGTGTGGCGCTGGGCCGCCATCGAGCACCTCGACCCCGGGGAGTTCCCGCTCAACCCGCACTTCGCCCGCGAGCACTGGCCGATGGCGAACACCGTCAACGAACTCGCCGACGGCTCGATCGTGGTCGGCTTCCGCAGCGCGTCCTCCACGGTGGCCGTCGACCGCGGCGACGGTTCCGTGCTCTGGCACATCGGCCCCGACGTCCTGGCCCAGCAGCACCACCCTCACGAGCTGGCGGGCGGGAACATCCTGGTCTTCGACAACGGCACCTACCGCGACACCACCTCCGTGCCGTACTCCCGGGTGCTGGAACTCGACCCGCGCACGGGCAAGGAGGTGTGGTCCTACGAGGACAACCCGCCGCAGAACTTCTACAGCCCGTACATGTCCAGTGCACAGCGGCTTCCCAACGGCAACACCTTCATCGCCGAGGGCTCCTTCGGACGGCTCTTCGAGGTGACCCCCGGCGGGGACGTGGTCTGGGAGTTCGTGGTCCCGGAGTTCCGGTCCTTCGGCGAGGGCGTGGGCCTGGAGTCCTCGGCGGGCGCCCAGAACTCCGTCTTCCGCGCCTACCGGTACTCAGCCGACCAGGTCCCCTGGCTGTGAACGACGGCCCGGTTCATTTCACCGGAAGGCGTTGTGTGTACGGCGGATGAAATTGCCGCACGCTTCCGCGGATATCGATATCAGGACCGTTGACAGCCCTTCTCCAGGCTGCCTAGCTTACGCCGCAGACAACGACATCAGCGGCCTCCTCTGTCCGGCATGACGGCTGCTTTTCGATTCTTCGACTTATCGAATGCTGCTGGAGTGTCCTTGACCGAATCGCTCGTCCTCACAGCGCCCCCAAGGCCGCCGACGCCGGCGGAGCGGGTCCTCCCGCTACGCCGGCCCGGGCGGTGGATCGCCGCCGCCGTCGTGCTGGTGCTGGTCTCCCAGGCCGCCCACGGGCTGCTGGCCAATCCCTTCTACCAGTGGGACCGGTTCACCTACTGGTTCGTCCGGCCGGTCATCCTGGACGGCCTGTTCATCACCCTCCAGGTGGCCGCGTACAGCGCGGTGCTGGGCCTCGCGGGCGGCATCCTGCTCGCCCTCGGCAGGCTTTCCGCGAACCCCGTACTCCGGTCGGTGAGCTGGACGTACATCTGGCTGCTGCGCTCCGTCCCGCTGATCGTGGTCCTCCTCTTCCTCTACAACCTCAGCGCGCTCTACCCCACCCTGAGCATCGGGGTGCCCTTCGGGCCCGCCTTCTTCACCTTCGACGAGTCGCGGCTGGCCACCGACATCGTCGTGGCGGTCGTCGGACTGAGCCTGAGCGAAGCGGCGTACGCGGCCGAGGTGGTACGGGCGGGGCTGCTCTCCGTCGACCAGGGCCAGCACGAGGCGGCGGCCGCGCTGGGCCTGCCCAAGCGGTACCAGTTCGCCCGGATCGTCTTCCCCCAGGCGCTGCGCTCCATCGTCCCCGCCTACGTCAACCAGCTGATCGGGCTGGTCAAGGCCACCTCACTGGTCTTCTACGTATCGCTGCTCGACCTGTTCGGCACGGTGCAGAGCCTCGGCAGCACCTACTCCGGCGACATCGTGCCGCTGCTGCTGGTGGCCACCTCCTGGTACGTGGTCCTCACCAGCGTCCTGTCGGTCGTCCAGTTCTACGTCGAGCGGTACTACGCGCGCGGCGCGCTGCGCACCGTACCGCCCACCCCCCTGCAGCGGGCCCGGACGGGCCTGCGCGACCTGCGGGACCGCTTCCGCAAGGAGACGGCGCGATGACCACCATCACGCGGGCCGCCGCGATCGAGGTCCACGACGTGCACAAGTGGTACGGAGGCCGGCAGGTCCTGGCCGGGGTGAGCCTGACGCTGCCGCCGGGCACGGTCACCGCGATCCTGGGCCGCTCCGGCTCCGGCAAGTCCACCCTGCTGCGGGTCATCAACCACCTGGAGAAGCCCGGGGCCGGATACGTCAGCGTGGGCGGCGAGCTGATCGGCGTAACGCGGCACGGCGGGCGGCTGAAGGAGCTGAGCGAGCGGGCGATCCTCGCCCAACGCGGCCGGATCGGCTTCGTCTTCCAGAACTTCAACCTCTTCCCGCACCTGACCGTGCTGGACAACGTCGCAGCGGCCCCGGTGGCCACCGGCAGGCTGCCGCGGCCACAGGCCCGGGCGCTGGCGCGCGAACTCCTGGAGCGCGTGGGGCTCGGCGACCGGACCGGCGCCTACCCGCGACAACTGTCCGGCGGCCAGCAGCAGCGCGTGGCCATCGCCCGCGCCCTCGCGCTGCGGCCGGGAGTCATCCTCTTCGACGAACCCACCTCCGCGCTCGACCCCGAACTCGTCGGCGAGGTGCTGTCCGTGATCAAGGACCTGGCCACCGGCGGCACCACGCTGGTCATCGTCACGCACGAGATCGGCTTCGCCCGCGAGGTTGCCGACGAGGTCGTCTTCCTCGACGGCGGCCGCATCGTCGAACAGGGCCCGCCCGAGCAAGTGCTGGACCGGCCCGCCCACCCCCGTACGCGGGAGTTCCTGAGCAAGGTGCTCTGACTCCGCCGCGGCCCACC
This sequence comes from Streptomyces sp. NPDC060028, assembly GCF_042736725.1. Lineage (NCBI taxonomy): Bacteria > Bacillati > Actinomycetota > Actinomycetes > Kitasatosporales > Streptomycetaceae > Streptomyces > Streptomyces sp. NPDC060028. The sequence goes on from NZ_JBHWVJ010000026.1 coordinate 10,472, forward strand.
CCCGCCCCACCCCCGCCCCACCAGTCCTTCCCGACCCGAAAAGGAACACCATGCAACGCCGACGCTCCCTGCGCACCAGATTCGTCCGCGGCCTCGGCGCCGCCACCGCCACCGTGGCGCTCACCTCCGGCCTCACCGCGTGCGGGGGCGACGCCGAGGCGACCGGATCTGGCTCCGGCAAGGTCACCGTCGGCGCGGTGTCCAACGGCGCCGCCCGGCAGGCCGAGCTGTCCGTCCCGGTGGTCGAGTCCCTGCGCGCCCTGCTGCCCGCCGACGTCCGTGAGCGCGGCGAACTCGTCATCGGGGTCGGCGCGCTGCCCGCCGGCTTCCCGCCGCTGGCGTACGTCGGCACCGACCAGAAGACCCTGACCGGAGCGGAACCCGACCTCGGACGCCTGGTGGCCGCGACGCTCGGGCTGGCGCCGGTGGTGAAGAACTCCACCTGGGAGAACCTCTTCGTCGGCATCGACAGCGGCAAGGTGGACGTGGCCTTCACGAACGTCACGGTCACGGAGGAGCGCAAGAAGAAGTACGAGTTCGCCTCCTACCGGCAGGACAACCTGGCCTTCGAGACGTTGAAGGACAACGCCTGGAACTTCGGCGGCGACTACCGCAATCTCGCGGGAAGGACGGTCGCGGTCAGCTCGGGCACCAACCAGGAGAAGATCCTGCTGGAGTGGCAGAAGAAGCTCCGGGCCGAGGGCAAGGACATCACCGTCAAGTACTTCCCCGATGCCAACAGCACCTACCTGGCCCTGAGCGGCAAGAAGATCGACCTCAGCTTCGGCCCGAACCCGGCCATCGCCTACCACACCACCCAGACGGCGAGCGGCAACGCCCCCACCCGCAGCGCGGGATCTTTCTCCGGCGCCGGCGAGTCCCTCCAGGGTTTGATCGCCGCGACCGCGAAGAAGGACAGCGGGCTTGCCAAGCCGGTGGCAGAGGCGATCAACCACCTGATCAAGAACGGCCAGTACGCGCAGCTGCTCGGCGCCTGGAACCTGTCCGACGAGGCCGTCACCACCTCGGAGGTCGACCCGCCGGGCCTGCCGGTGACCAACTCCTGAATCCCCGGCCCTGGGCCGCGCCACGGACGGAGAGCCCGCCCCATGAGCACGAAAGCAGGTCCCGGCACGACGATTACGGGTATGAGCCTGGACACGGCTTCACCCGGCGCCGCCGCCCGTCCTGCGTGGCGGTCCGCGCACCCGGCAACACCGCTGCCAACTTCTCTTAATATTCAGGTCATTGTATGGCACCGCTATCAAGCGTAGCGTTTCGAAGAGACATTGGTAACGGGCCTCTTCCCCGCCCGCTCATACGCCCTCATATTCGTGACGCGCATCGGCCTCCTTTTCGTACGGCCGATCAGGAAGGCATAATTCGACGTGCCCTCACCCCCGCCCGCATCCGCATTCACATCAGCGTCATCCGAACCGCTGCACCTCGCCGTCGCGCTCGACGGCGCGGGCTGGCACCCTGCCGCATGGCGCGAGCCGGGTGCCCGGCCCGGTGAACTCTTCACGGCCCGCTACTGGGCCGACGCCGTGGCCGAGGCCGAAGCCGGACTGCTCGACTTCGTCACCTTCGAGGACTCCCTCGCCCTCCAGTCGTCCTCGGCGGACGGGCCCGACGGGCGCACGGACCAGGTCCGCGGGAGGCTGGACGCGGTACTCACCGCCGCCCGCGTCGCACCGTTGACCCGGCACATCGGACTGGTTCCGGCCGTGACCGCCACCCACACCGAGCCCTTCCACATATCCAAGGCGATCGCCACCCTGGACCACGTCAGCCGCGGACGTGCGGGCCTGCGCATCCAGGCGTCACGACGTGCGTACGAAGCCCGGCACTTCGGACGCCGTGCGGTCCCGCTCCCCGATGCGGAGTCCTACGAGGAGACCGCCGACCACATCGAGGTGATCCGGCGGCTGTGGGACAGCTGGGACGACGACGCCGAGATCCGGGACGTGGCCACCGGCCGGTTCATCGACCGCGACAAGCTGCACCACATCGACTTCGAGAGCCGTCACTTCAGCGTCCGGGGGCCGTCGATCACCCCGCGCCCGCCGCAGGGGCAGCCCGTTGTCACCGCGGCGAGCACTGTCGGCGCCCCCGGCGACGGCAGCGCGGCGTACGGCCTCATCGCCCGGTCCTCCGACGTCGGGTACATCGCCCCGCGCGACGCCGACGGGGCCCGCGCCGCGGTCACGGAGATCCGGCAGGCCCGGGAATCCGCCGGGCTCTCGGCGCAGCCGCTGCACCTCTTCGCAGACCTCACCGTGTTCCTGGACGAGGACGCCCCGGCGGCCGAAGCGCGCCGCAGCCGCCTGGACGCACTCGCGGGCGCCTCGTACAGCAGTGACACGGCGATCTTCACCGGGACCACGGCGCAGCTGGCGGACCTGCTCCAGGACTGGCGGACGGTCGGCCTGTCGGGCTTCCGGCTGCGGCCCGGCGCACTCGCCCACGACCTGCCCGCGATCACCCGGGGGCTGGTACCGGAGCTCCAGCGGCGCGGAGTCTTCCGCCGCGCGTACGAGGCGGACACCCTGCGCGGACTGCTGGGCCTGGAGCGCCCGGCCGGCCGCTACGCCGCCCGCCCCGCCGCCTGATCCCGGCCCCGGAAGGACCCATCATGAGTAGCAGACCGCTCAAGCAGATCCATCTCGCGGCCCACTTCCCCGGCGTCAACAACACCACCGTGTGGAGCGACCCGGCGGCCGGCAGCCACATCGACTTCGACTCGTTCGTCCACTTCGCGCAGACCGCCGAACGCGCCAAGTTCGACTTCCTCTTCCTCGCCGAAGGGCTGCGGCTGCGCGAACAGGGCGGAAAGATATACGACTTGGACGTCGTCGGTCGTCCCGACACCTTCACCGTGCTCGCCGCCCTGGCGGCCGTCACCGAGCGCCTCGGGCTGACCGGGACGATCAACTCCACCTTCAACGAGCCCTACGAGGTGGCCCGCCAGTTCGCCTCGCTGGACCACCTTTCCGAGGGCCGGGCCGCCTGGAACGTCGTCACCTCCTGGGACGCCTTCACCGGTGAGAACTTCCGGCGCGGCGGATTCCTGCCGCGCGATGAGCGCTACAGCCGGGCCAAGGAGTTCCTGGCCACCGCGACCGAGCTGTTCGACTCCTGGGACGGCTCCGAGGTCGTCGCCGACGCAGGGTCGGGCGCCTTCCTGCGGGACGCACGGGCCGGGGCCTTCGCCCACCAGGGGCGGCATTTCGACATCGAAGGCCACTTCAACGTGCCGCGCAGCCCGCAAGGCCGGCCGGTGATCTTCCAGGCGGGCGACTCCGACGAGGGCCGCGAGTTCGCCGCCTCCAGCGCCGACGCGATCTTCGGCCGGTACGGGACGCTCGACGAGGGCCGGGAGTTCTACGCCGACGTCAAGGGCCGCTTGGCCAAGTATGGGCGTTCACCGCACCAGTTGAAGATCCTGCCCGCAGCCACCTTCGTACTCGGCGACACCGACGCCGAGGCACACGAGCTCGCCCACGAGGTACGCCGCCTCCAGGTCAGCGGGCAGACCGCGATCAAGTACCTGGAGCACGTCTGGAACCGGGATCTGTCCGCCTACGACCCGGACGGCCCGCTGCCTGCCGTCGACCCGGTGGTCGGTGAGAACACGATCGCCCTCGGCCGGGCGAGCGTCCGCCAGTTCCGTGACCCGCTCGAAACCGCCCGGCAGTGGCGCGAGCTCGCCGAGGCCAAGAAGCTGTCGATCCGCGAACTCGTCATCGCGACCACGTCCCGCCAGACCTTCGTAGGCTCCGCCGCCACGGTCGCCGAGTCGATCAACGATCTGGTGCAGGCGGACGCGGCCGACGGGTTCATCCTGGTCCCCCACATCACTCCGGGTGGCCTGGACGGATTCGCGGACACCGTCGTCCCGCTGCTCCAGGAACGCGGTGTCTTCCGCGCCGAGTACGAGGGCACCACCCTGCGCGACCACCTCGGGCTCTCCGTGCCCGGCGTGGCGGCCGGGCAGGTCGAGGCCTCGTGAAGTTCCTGGCCATCACCCTGATCACGGACTCCGCGGATCCGGTGACGGGCGCCCTCACACCCACCCGTGAGCGGTTCCGCGAGGTGGTCGCCGCCGCGCTGCTCGCGGAAGAGCTCGGCTTCGACGGCTTCGGGGTCGGCGAGCGCCACGAGCGGCCGTTCCTGTCGTCCTCGCCGCCGGTGGTGCTCAGCCACATCGCCGCGCTGACCCGCCGGATCCGGCTGTTCACCGCCGTGACCACGCTGAGCCTGCTGGACCCGGTGCGCGCGTACGAGGACTACGCGACGCTCGACCACCTCTCCGACGGCCGCCTGGAGCTGATGATCGGCAAGGGCAACGGTACGGCCCAGCGCGAGCTGTTCCACGTGACGCCCGAGGACCAGTGGGAGCGCAACGCCGAGGGCTACGAGCTGTTCCGACGCATCTGGCGCGAGGACAAGGTGAGCGCCGAGCCGCGCTTCCGCCCCGCGCTGGCCGGCGCCGAGGTGCTGCCGAGGCCCTTCCAGCCGGCCCTGCGGGTCTGGCACGGCAGTGCGACCAGCCGGGAGTCCGTCGACCTCGCGGCGCGCTACGCAGACCCGCTCTTCTCGGCGAACGTGACCCACCCGATCGGCCCGTACGCCGAGCTGATCCGCCACTACCGCGAGCGCTGGGAGCACCACGGGCACGATCCGGCGCACGCCGTCGTGGGCGCGGGCACGGCCGGCTACCACGCGGCCCCCACCTCGCAGCAGGCGGTGGCGGCGTACCGGCCGGCGTTCGCCCGATACCTCGCCGCCCACGAACGGCAGGGAATCACCCCCGTTTTCGCAACGATGGAGGACTTCGTCGAGCGGAGCTCGGCGCTGATCGGCAGCCCCCAGCAGGTGATCGAGAAGGTCCACCGCTACCACGAGGCGTTCGGCCACACGGTCCTGCACCTCCAGGCGGAGCCGAACGGGCTCACCCCCGCGGAGCACCGCGCCTCGCTCGAGCTCTTCCAGTCGCAGATCGCCCCGGTGTTGCGCCGCGAGATCCCCGACCCTTCCTTCCCCGACCCTTCCTTCCCCGATCTTTAAGGAGCCCGGCCATGTCCGGCATCCCCCTCGGGGTCCTCGACCTCGTCCCGGTCTCGTCCGGTTCCACCGCCGCCGAGGCCCTGCACCGCAGCATCGATCTCGCCCGGCAGACGGAGGCGTTCGGCTACGCCCGCTACTGGTTCGCCGAGCACCACCTCAATCCGGGGGTCGCCGGGACCTCCCCGGCGGTCGTCCTCGCGCTCACCGCCTCCGCGACCAACACCATCCGGCTCGGTTCCGGCGCCGTCCAGCTCGGGCACCGCACCGCGCTGTCCACGGTCGAGGAGTTCGGCCTGATCGACGCGCTGCACCCCGGGCGCCTGGACCTGGGCCTGGGCCGCTCGGCCGGCAGGCCGCAGCAGCGGACTTCGCAGGTCCCTCCGTTCGAGGGGTACACCCCGAACGGGTTGCGCATCCCGGCCCGGTTCTCCTTCGCGCACCTGCTGGGTCATCCGCGGGTCGCGCTCCAGCAGAGGCTGCTGAACCTGCCCGGTGCCCAGCCGCAGGACTACGCCGAGCAGGTCGACGACGTCCTCGCACTGCTGCGGGGCGACTACCGCTCCCCGGAGGGGGTGGAGGCACATGCCGTCCCGGGGGAGGGGGCCGACGTACAGGTGTGGATCCTGGGCAGCAGCGGCGGAGTCAGCGCGGAGAGCGCAGGCCGCAACGGGCTGCGGTTCGCCGCCAATTACCACGTCAGTCCCGCCTCGGTGCTGGAGGCGGCCGAGGGCTACCGGGCCGCGTTCAAACCGTCTGCCGAGCTGGACCGGCCGTACCTGACGGTGTCCGCCGATGTCGTCGTCGCCGAGGACGACGCGACCGCCCGCGAACTGGCCACCGGGTACGCGCCCTGGGTGCGCAGCATACGTACCGGCGAGGGCGCCATCCCCTTCCCCACGCCCGCCGAGGCGCGCGCCCTGCCCTGGACGGAGGCGGACCGGGAACTCGTCGCCGACCGGGTGGACACCCAGTTCGTCGGCTCGGCACGGACCGTCGCCGATCACCTGGATCGGCTCCAAGAGGCCACCGGAGCGGACGAGTTGCTGATCACCACCATCACGCACGACCACGCGGACCGGGTCCGCTCCTACCGGCTGCTGGCCGAGGAGTGGCAGCGCCGTTGACGCACCTGCCGACCCCCCTGATGCCCCACCCGCCGCCACTTCCTCGCCGGGTCCGCGGCCACCCTCGGCCCCGCCGCGCTCCCCGCCGCGCTCCCCGCCGCGCTCCCCGCCGCGCCGCAGGCCCAGGCGGCGGCGCGGGCAGCCCAGGCCGCGACGACCGCCGGTACGGCGACTCCGAACCTCGTGGTGATCCTTGCGGAGCGCTGCTCAGGCCACTTGCGGGTCAACCGTGCTGTGGCTTCCTCCCAACCCTCAGTCCGGCGTCCATGGTGATTCTGTAGTTGTGGCTGAACATCAGGCCCTCCTCTTGTCCTCGGACAGGGGCAGGCCGCTACCTTCTTGACGTGGCTGGTGAACGGGTACGGGAGCGGCGGCTGCGGGTGTGTCGTGGCAGTCGGTCGCGGCGGTGGAGTCCGGCCGGCAGGCCCCTTCGGTGACGGTGGCGCTCGGGCTCGCCGCGGCGTTGAGCTGCTCGGTGGAGCGTCCAGGCCCGCAGCATGCAGGGGGGAACGACGTGATCGACTTGGCATCGGTCAAGACGCTGGCGGGGACCGCGCGAGCGCGGTCGGCACCGCTCGTGTTCGCAGCCGGCGCGATGGTGGGCGTGCTCGGCGGCATGATCGGCCTCGGCGGCGCGGAGTTCCGCCTGCCGTTGCTGATCGGCATGTTCGGATTCGCGGCCCTGTCGGCCGTCATCCTCAACAAGGCGATGAGCCTCGTCGTCGTGATCACCGCCCTGCCCGCCCGCCTCGCCGCGGTCTCCTTCGGCGACCTCGGCGCCCACTGGACGATCGCGGCCAACCTCCTGGCCGGAAGCCTGCTCGGCGCATGGGCAGGAGCCTCGTGGGCAGTACGGATGCGGTCCGCCACCCTCTACAAGGTCCTCGCGATCCTCATGGTCGCCATGGCCGCCGCCCTCGCCCTGACCCACACCACCGCCCTCGGATCCCTCGACCTTCCGGGACCGGTCCAGGTGAGCGCCGGAGTGGTGGCCGGATTCGGTATCGGCGTAGTCGCCGCGATCATGGGCGTCGCCGGCGGTGAACTGCTGATCCCCACGATCGTGCTGCTGTTCGGCGCGGACATCAAGCTGGCCGGAAGCCTGTCCCTGCTGGTATCCCTGCCCACGATGCTCGTCGCGTTCGCCCGCTACAGCCGCGACGGCAGCTTCGCCGTCCTCGGCGCCAACCTGCGCTTCGCCGCCCTCATGGCCACCGGCTCGATCGCCGGCGCACTCCTCGGCGGACTCCTCCTCGGCGTGATCCTCGACCTGGTCCTCATCCCCGGCCTCGCGATCATCCTGCTGATCTCAGCCGTCAAGGTCGCCCGCCACAAGTAGCCACAGTCCCTGTCGGCAAGAGGGGTTGCCCAGGTCCACGTAGCCCGATCTGCCGCACCTGCACGCCTACACCCGGGGTCTGGAGCGAGACCGCGCCGCTGTGATCGCCGCGTTCACACTCGCGCCACGGCCGCCTCGGCAATGAACAAAAGCCCAGGTCAGGTGGATGGGGGCGCGGGCGGCTTCGGCCGGGTGGTACCGGGAAGGCAGGCGACTTCCGGGTTGTACGTCCCGAACGTTCCCGAGGGGTTCTTCTTCCAGAGCCACAGGTGCAGGGCGTAGTGGACGGGCTGGCCGGGGAAATGGCCGAGATGTGGGCCGGTGAAGGGCCGGCCGAACAGCTTCGGGCGGTCGTCGTCCGTCCCCATGTCCTGGTCGCGGTCATAGACGACCCACTGGACGCCGACGAGGCGTTTGCCCCCGAGCCCGTCGTCCTCGTAGTAGAGCGCGGCGGGCTTCGCCGGGTCGACGGAGTTGTCGTACGCGTGGTTGAAGTGCGGGTAGCCGAGAGCGCCCGATCCCGCCCGGTCCTCGATGCAGTATTTGTCCGGGACGTAGCCCGCCCTCACCGCGGCGGCATGCCGCTGGAACGGGGCGGTCGCGCGGTAGGTGGTCGCGCGGTCGGCGCCGGCCCTGCCGGCGTCGATGCCGGCAGGGGACGCGGAGGCCGGGGCGGCGACGGCCGCGAGGGCGAGAGCGGCGGCCGCTGCGAGGGCCGGGGCGGGACTGCGGACCATGCGCGGACTCCTCGGTGGGGGGGGCTTGTAGTGAGCAGGATGTCCCGCGCCCGGCGGCCCCGCCACACAGCCGGACCGGACGGCTGACCTCCTGCCTCGAACGAACCAAGGACCGTTTCGCGATCGGTCCGCAGGGGGAACTGCAATGTCCAGTCCACAGAACTCCGATGCCGCGGAAGACGCGGAACACGACGCACGAGAATGCGGCACCGAATGGCGGCCAAGCGCTGCAGGACCTCGTAGCGGCCGTGTCCGGGGCCGCGCCGGAATTCCGTGCATGCCCGTATCCGGCCTGTGCCGCCCTGCGGGAGGAGGCGCCGGTGTGCCCCTTGACCGGACGGACCTCGACTGCACCCCGCGCCGCAGTTGAGCGCGGGGTTCGGCGTGTACGGGGGTGCAGGGGCTACGAAACGGTCATTCCGTCCCGCCAGGCGTGGGGCCGGGGCCCGCGGGGGTGGGGTGGCCGGGGAGGAAGAGGGAGCCGACGGCCGCGCCGGCGGTGAAGAGGGCTGCGAGGAGGAAGGCGTGGCCGTAGCCGGCAGTGAGGGCTTGCACGCCGGGGCTGAAGTGGTCGCCGGCGGCGTGGGAGGCGACGGCGGCGAGGATCGCGAGGCCGAGTGCGCCGCCGACCTGGCGGGAGGTGTTGACCAGCCCGGAGGCCAGTCCCGCTTCGCGCGGGTGGATGCCGGCGGTGGCTGCGGCGGTGACGGGCAGCATGGCCAGTCCCAGACCGAGGGCGCAGAGCACGAAGGGCGCGGCCACGTCGGTGGTGAAGACGCCGCCCACGGCGATGCGCGAGAGCCACAGGAAGCCGAGGGTGCTGATGGCCATGCCGGTGACCAGCAGGGGGCGTGGGCCGGTGCGGCGGACGAGGTGGGTGGAGGTCCGGGTGCCGAGGATGACCGCGAGGCAGCCGGGCAGGAACCACAGGCCGGTCTTCAGGGCGGTGAAGCCGAGGACCTGCTGCATGTAGAGGGAGAGCAGGAACCACATCGCGAGCATCGCGGAACCCACGCAGATCATGACCAGGTTGGCGACGGCCAAGGTGCGGCGACGCAGGACGGAGAAGGGAACCAGCGGGGCGGCGACCTTCAACTCGATGACGGCGAAGGCGGCCAGGAGCAGGATGCCGAGGGCGAGGGCGGCCCAGACCTGGGGGGAGGCCCAGGATGAGCTCTCGGTGGAGATGATCCCGTAGACCAGGGCGGTCAGGCCTACGGTGACCGACAGTGCGCCGGGCACGTCCAGGCGGCTCAGGCCGCCGTGGCTGCCGTGCACGGCGGGCGCGTAAAGGAGTGCGGCGGTGAGGATCGCGATCCCGATGGGAACGTTGACGAAGAAGACCCAGCGCCAACCGGTGTACTCGGTCAGGAGCCCGCCGATCACCGCACCGGCCGCGCCGCCGACGGCGTTGACCGAGCTCCAGGCGCCCATCGCGCGGGTGCGGGCGCGGGGCTCGGTGAAGGTGGTCATGATCAGCGTCAGGGTGGCGGGGGCGAGGATCGCGCCCCCGATGCCCTGGATCGCTCGGGCCGCGATCAGCGTCGTACCGTCGGCGGCGAGCGCGCAGGCGAGCGAGGCGGTGGTGAAGACGCCGAGGCCGACGAGGAAGGTGCGGCGGGCGCCGACCAGGTCGGCGGCTCGGCCGCCCAGGAGCAGCAGCCCGGCGAAGCCGAGGGTGTAGGCGTTGACGATCCACTGCTGCCCGGCCGGGCTCAGGCCGAGGGAGGCCTTCATGTCCGGGAGGGCGACGTTCACGATCGAGACGTCCAGCACGACCACGAACTGGGCCGCGCAGGCGATCACCAGGATCATCGCCGTCCATGCGCCGCGGCGCGTGGACGGTGCGGGTTCGGTACTGAGTGTGGGCGGAGCACTTGGCATGGGGCTCCTCAGGGGCCGTGGACGGATTCGGGTCGGGAACAAACCCCACCGAATCTCTGCCCCCGCACAGGACCGCCGTCACAGGCGTGCGGCAACCGGGTGATCGGCCGGCCGGGCCCGACGCCACGGGCGACCGCACCACCGCTCTGGAAGGGTCGGTGGTGGTTCATCGTTCGCCCGCCCCTCGCCAGACGGGTGGGGGAGTCGTCCTGGCCACGGCGGGCATGACTTCCGGACGCCATCGGTGCGGGCGCGGGCCTGAGTTGGGCTGATTCCGCTGGGACGTTCACGTTGAGGAGTTCGGCCAGGGCGGAGCAGGACGGGGGGTAGACACCGTTGTCGGTGACGCCCTCCGCCTCAGGTTCCTCCCGGACGTCCGGATTGCCTGCTACCAGGTCAACCCGTCGCCGGGCTTCTCCTGGTACGGGTCCGAGACCGAGACGGGCCTGCCCATCGCAGCGGCGGTCGCCGACTGGCTGCTCGCTCGGCCGTCTGAGAGCTCCACACGGCTCGTGAACGGGTGGCTTTTCGGCCACCGGGGCCGGCGCCGCAGCCGCCCGCATCCATCCCTTCCCCGCCCATGGAGGGGGAGGGATGAGGTCGTTGAAGCCGGTGTGACCCGCTGTCTGTGACGGCCCACGTTCGCGGGGCCACGGACCGAAGTACCAAGGACGGTTGGTGAGACTGGACTACGTGTCCGCGCCCATGGTTCCGGACGAAGAGGCTCACCGGCAGACCGAAGAGCAGGAGTTCGGGTTCTTCCGCGCGCTCAGCACGCTGCACCCTGCGGATTCTGCAAGGGGACCCGACACCTACTGGGAACGGGATGACCACGTGCTGCGAATCCAGAGGACTGATCGTGCCGTCGTCTGATAGCCCCGCGCGCCCGATCGAATCGACCTGGTCATGAGTTCGCGGTTGGCCGCACAAGCGCCGGCGAGGTCGTCGCCGCGGTCCCAGTGTCATCTCTGCGGCGACGGCAGACGGGCGCTGAGCCTGGAGGGATCACGTCCCCTCGGGAGGTCGCGCTCGCTTTTGCGTTCATCCCACGACGGTACGCAGTACCCGTTACGGCGTTCGTTTCGCTCGGCGCGCCGTGGTGGGGATGCGGCGCTACGGTGAAAAGGACGTCATGGCCCCGGAATCCGGACCGGCAGGAAGCCGGTTGCCGGCCGACAGGTAGACGGGGCCGCGCACGCGCGGCACGGCGAGCGGGCCCGCCAGGCCGCCGCACACGTCCCGTGCCCCCCCCGTGGCTCGACTCATCTCCCAGCAATGCCTTCCCGGCTAGGAGGGAACGCATGAATCGGCACGTTCGTTACGCACTGCTCACCCCGCTCGTGGCTTCCGCGGTTGTCCTGACACCCGCGATGGCCGCCCATGCCAAGCCGGCGGCGCCCGCCGCAGCCCCACAGGCGACCTGCAAGCTCGTCGCGGCCCCAGGTACGAACCCCGTCGAGTTCGACCTCGTACTGACCGACTTCAAGGCCGGCCAGCAGATCAGGGTCACGGGTCCGGAGAACTTCATCCGCACCGCGAACCAGCAGGGCTCCTTCACGGAGGAGGACGTCAAGAAGGGCTCCTACACCGCGAAGGTCACCGGTGGTGGACACAACAACCCGGCGGTCGGCTGCGGCAAGCCGCCCAGGACGCCCGTTACCGCTGCCGCCGACATATCGGACGTGGAGGTCACGGGTGCGTCGACCACCCCCGCGGTGGACGTCGACTGCTCCGTGGCGCAGAACGTCACCTTCCAGGGGAAGATCACCGGAACGGGCACGGGGAACGTGAAGTACAAGTGGTCGGGCGCGGGCAAGACGAGCACGCCCACGGTCAAGTTCACCGAGCCCGCGACCGCGACCGCTTCCTTCACCGTGAGGGCCGCTCCGCGTGCTGCCCCTGCGAATCCGGCCCCGTCCGTGGCTGTGACCCTCTCCGCGGGTGACGCGACGGACTCGCTCAACTTCACGCTCAAGTGCAAGGCCGGAACCTGACCCGGCCCCGACCGCTCTCGGCCTGTGCACCGCCCGGTGCACAGGCCGAGTAGCTATGGTCCAACGGTTACTCCGGTCTCCTCGAAGGTTTCCCGAGCTGCGCACCCCCATGCCGCAGCGGTCCGCGAGCTCGGAATGGACCGCCGCACCGTCCGCGTGTATGCCCTGGCCCGCAGCTGGCACGAGGTGCTACGACGGGCTCCGCGCCGCCCTTCCGCCCTGACAGCAACGCTGGGACGAGCGCGAACACAGCGTCGGCGCGGCCCGCACACGGCGGAACGTCTGCAGCGCCTACGCGAACACGACCGCCCTGCGCGAAGACCAACACGCGGTTACCCAGGGGACGACGTTAAGCTCCAAAAACGCATCATGACAGGCCGCGCCAGCGTCCCACTCCTGCGCCAGTCGTTCTGATCGCCCCACCTACGTCGCCAAGTGCCGGGGTTGGTGGTTCTCTCACTCCCTGAGCAGGGGAGCGGGCCGCGCCCACCGACACCCCCTCAGCGATGGCCGCAGCCACCCGTGTCCTTCCACACCCGTTCAGCACACAAAAGTCGGCATCTCCACTCACCACCGAAATAATCCTTTATGTCCGTCCGGTCTCTGGGTGCCGGACCTCATGAAAAGTGGTGAGAGACATGTGGCGGGTCACGTATCGCAGGTGCCTGACGGCACTCGCCGGCTGCCTGGTCATTGGCGGCGTTCTTCTGCCGTCCTCGGCTGAAGCTGCTCCGCTGGTGACTACCAGGTGGTCTTGCAACGGGGGGCCGGTCTTCACGGTCACCACTACCCCGCAGGCCACCTCTCTGCTGAGGCAGATCTACCCGCGGTACGGCTGCCAGCAGGTGGGGTAATCCGCTCCGTCCCGGGTTGCGCGTCGCCACGGCCGCAGCCCGGGGCGGACGGCTGCCGTGCGCCCTGCCTACGGCTCACCCAGGGAAGCACTCCGCCCGTGCCTGGGGGTTCCAACGGGTGTCACCGCCCGAGCATCGACCACGTCCTGCCCGGCTGCCGTGCGGTGCTGCACGCGGCGCCGCCGCGGGAACGGGCCCGCGCTCCGGTGACGGGCGTCTGATTTTCGCTGTCCTGAGGTCGTCCAGGCAGGTCGGTGGCGCGACGGCGGCCGGGTCCGGCTTGGTCCCGGCTGACCGGGGCGCTGGGTGCGCCGTTCCCGTGGCTCTGGCCGACGTGACCGCCGCGGCGTGACCTCGACGGAGCGGCTGATTCATCGGTAGGCCCGTGAGGCTTTCCCCGATGGCGTGGTCCGGATGCTGCCTCACCGTACGACGCCGGCGGAGGTGTGGCGGGAGCTGTTCGGGCCGCGCGGCGGCCGCCAATGCTACGTCGGCTCGGCGGCCGCGGCTGCCGCACGGGCCTCCGGTCGACACGCCGTGACGGGCGGGGGAGCATGAAGACGAGGGCTGCCCTACATGTGCCCCTCTCCCCTCCCCCTCGACTTCCGATCGGAGAACCCTCATGTACCGACGCACCGGACGCGCCATGGTCACGTCCCTGCTCCTCTCCTCGGTCGTATGCGGCGGCGCCGTCGCCCTCGCACCAGCTGCCGGCGCGGCAGTCCCGGCCGCCAGCTGTACGGTCACGCCGGGGCCGAACGACACGTACGTCACGATCACCGGCGAGGGGTTCACGGCACCCCGCAAGCTCAACGACGGCGAGAGCACCGTGGACCTGGCGATAGGCCCGGACGGAACCTTCCGCGTGCAGCGCTTCCAGAAGAACGTCGACTACACGGTCCTCGCGGCCAACGAGGACCAAAACTTCATCTTCGTGAACTGCAAGAAGGTGGGCTCGGCGGCGACGCCGAAGCCCCAGAACCCGCAGAACACGACCCCGGTCCAGCCGGGCTCCCGTCGGGACATTGCCCAGGGCCGCGCCGCCGGCACCCAGGCGGGCGCCGCGGCGGCCAACAAGAGCTGCAACACCAAGCCGGTGGCGGACAAGTCCGGTCAGCAGCACAGCGACGCCTACTGGAAGGCCTGGACCCAGGCAGCCAACAACGCCTTCAACCGGTCGTGCAACGGCAGGTGAGCCGCCTCACCCAGAGCCGCAGGGGCGCGCGGCGACAAGAACGCTCGCCTCGCCTCCTACCTGTTCGCCCTCACGGCTGCCCGGAGGCAGCGCGCAGCTCCCGTTCCGACTCGGCAGTCACTCCGGCTTCCGAGCGCACGCGAACGCCGCGCATGGTGCGCCCGTGGGTGCGGACCGGAGCCTTACGCGATGTGATCAACAGGTGTCCGCAGCCAACCGGTGGCGCGTCGGCAGTGGTCGGAGCATCAAGGTTGCCGTAGATCAGCAGCCAGTCGTCACGCTGGGAGAGCGTGGCCCCGAGCCGACGGATAACTCCGGCTCGTGCGCCTCCGGTTGGCAGGACGAGAAGTTCGCGAGATCAGCCGAACAGCATTCCGCGATCGTGGTGTTCCCCGCGTGCACCCACCAGACCAACCCATAGTGCGAGGCGTACCGATGGGCGTACTCCGTCGCCAACTGATCCCGATGCCGCCGATCCCGTCGGTGGCGAGGGCCACCCGCCGCACGGCCGACGCACCCGTACGCGCCATGGCTCGCCCCTTGCCGAACGGAACCCTGTGCAGGCTGCGGCTTTCTCGGCCGCAGACCCGGACGGCCGCCCTCACCGGTGTGAGGGCGGCCGCTACAGGAAGGTACCGAGCTTGCCGGAACCGGTTACATGTTCCAGGTCTGGGGTGCGAAGGACGGGTCCGCGGAGTGGCCCCACTGCTGGGCCGTGCCGCCGTTGTCCTTGCTGGAGTTGCTGATCTCGAGCGTCTTGCCGCTGTTGACGTTCGTGATGTTCAGGCCGACGGTGCTGCCGGCCTGCGAAATGGTCCAGCGCTGGGTCGGGATGCCCGCGCAGGTCCACTGCTGGGCGCGGGCGCCGTTGACCTTGCTCGAGTTCTCGATCTCCAGGCACTTGCCGCTGTTGGCGTTGACGATCTCGTAGACGCCCGCCGTGGTGGTCGCGCGGAACTGCCAGTTGGCGCCGGCCTGGCCGCCGCAGGTCCACTGCTGGGCGACGCCGCCGTTGTCCTTGCTGGAGTCGCTGATCTCGAGGCACTTGCCGCTGTTGGCATTGCGCAGGAGACCCGCGGCCGGCACCGGGACGGGGGACGGCCAGGCGTTGACGCCCCCGGCGATGACGCCCTTGCCGTCGCCCTTGTAGAAGTTGAAGCGCTGCTGGTTGCTCCACAGGCCGCCGAGGTCGGTCTTGCCGTCGCCGTTGAAGTCACCGGACAGCAGGACGGGCATGCCGTTCCAGGTCGTGTCGTGCCACATCGCGACGCCGTCGTCGAGACCGGCCGCGGCATTGCCGCTGTAGCGCTGCAGGGCCCCGTCGCCGGCGATTGCGACGATGTCGTCACGGCCGTCGCCGTTGAAGTCCCCGGTGGCCACCTTCTGCATGCCCTGCCATGTGGCGTCGCGCCACATGTTGCGGTGCTGGCCGTTCAGCAGTCCGTCGGCGCCGGTGGTGTAGGCGTGCAGAGCGCCCTTGGGACCCGCTCCCCATACGGCGATCAGTCCGTCGCGGCCGGAGTCGTCCGCCTTGAACCGGGCCAGCTGGAGCATGCCGTTCCAGTTGGTCTTCTCGTCGACCCACATCGACTTGCCCGCGGCCAGGCTGCCGTCGGACTGCCCGGTGTACAGGCGCAGCGCGCCGTTGCTCCACACGGAGGCGATGTCGGTGATGCCGTCGCCGTTGAAGTCACCGCCGATCATCTTGGTGGCGGAGCCCCAGGTGCCGTCGGCCTTCCACATGAGGCGACCGTATTCGAAGGTGCCGTCGGACCGGCCGGCGAAGGTGTGCAGGTTGCCGTCGGTGGTGACGGCGGCGATGTCGGTGCGGCCGTCACGGTTGAAGTCGCCCGTCGCCATCACGTTGGTGACCTGGGGGACCAGGCTCTGCAGGCGTATTTCGGGGGTGGTCTTGCGGACCTGGTCGACCCAGCCGGCCACGTCGTCCATGCGGACGTCCATGGCGCCGGTACGGGTCTCTGCCGGGTCGGTGCCGAGGCAGCCGCCCTGCCACGAGCGGGAGTTGACGGCCGCCAGCTCCACGGCACCGTCCTTCTGGCGTACGGCCGGACCGCCTGCGTCGCCCTTGCAGATCGCCGCGCCGTCGACACCGTCCAGACCGAGGGCGCCACCGTCGAGGGAGGTCACGGCGAAGACGCCCGAGTGCAGCTTCTGAGGCACCCATTCCGTCTTCGTCCGCCCGAACCCGAGCGAGGTCAGCTGCTCGCCGACCACCGGGGCCGTGGAAGCGACCTTGACCGGCTCGACCCCGACGACCCGCCAGGCGAGCTTGACCATCACCAGGTCGCGGTCGGCATGCGGCACGAGCTCCACCGCTTCGACCACGGTGCCCGTGGGCTGCGTGAGGTCGGTGCGTCCCACGGTGACGGTCGTCTTCACGGCCGGCTTTCCGGCCGCGAGCGGCGCCGTGCCGTCACGGAAGCAGGACGCCGCGGTGATCACCCACTGGGCGTCGACCAGCGCGCCCGAGCAGGCGGACTTCTCGCCGATGTTGAGGTTCGCGGTGAAGGCATGGCTTCCGCTCGTCACGCCGCTGCCGTTGAGGGCCGCGGCGGGGGTGGCGGTGAGGAATCCACCTGCCACCGCGGTGGCGAGCAGGGTGGCAGCCCACGCAGTGCGTGAACCGTTTGCTGACATGGTGATCCTTTCGGTACGCGAATGGTCTGAGCCCGGGCGCGGGTCCCATGGGCCGCTTGGCGCCGGCACCACGATCCTGGTTCGGGGCGGCCTTCCTGATGGAGCCTCGGTTGCCGCACCACCGCCCAGGGGGCGTTGGGGCAAGGCCATTCAGGAGAGCGATTCAACCATTCACGCATCGGCAATTGAAGATATGAATACCTGCCGCAAGATATCCCGCTCGCCTGTTGGTTCGTCAACTCGCCGCCTCTGTGAGCACGCACACGTGCGCTGAAGTGTGCGGATCCACACGCGCGGAGTCGCTAATTCCGCATCACGCGCGCTGGCACTTCCCCCTAGAGGGGGAGGTTTGACAGGCCAAGTCGAGTAATCCAGATAGAAGTTGATGTACAATCAACTGCGGTTGATCTCGATGGGATCGCAGGGCTAAGATCTCGAGGCAGGGCGCGGCAACCGGATCGATGCCTTCCTTCCACTGACCCGGCTGACCCTGCTGAGCCGGGTCGAGTCCGGTCAGAATTTGCTTGCGGGACTCAAACTGGCTGTCGGTGGAGTCAATGACGCCGACGGGATCGACGGACAGCCGATCGAGCCGGTGGTCCGCGGCACCGCCGCCGATCCGCCCAGGGCCGCGGCGGCCCGGGTGGGTCGAGCGTAGAAGCCAGGAGCAGCCCTGCGAGCGTGCCGAGAACGCCCAGCGTGGTGCGACGTGTCCACGATGGTGGGCGCGGCCGGCCGGCGGTCCGGCGTGACGGTCGGAGCGACAGGGAGTTCGGAGAGGGCCGAGTGCAGTGGCGAGCCGCCGGCGGATCTCGGCTGCGGTCGAACGGCGGTCGGGGTTCTTGTCGAGGAGCTCCAAAACCAGCTGCTCGAGCTCGCGGGGGAGTGCTGGGCCGCAGGGTGGACAGCGGAGCAGGAGCACCTTCGTGCAGGTGCTGGTTGAGAACCTGCCAGCCCGATCCGGTGAACGGGGCCGCACCGGCGAGGAGCTCGTGAACCAGGCAGCCCGGGGAGTGCAGGTCGCCCGGGGCGGCGAGGCGGCCGTGTGCCAACTGGAAGAGCGGCCTTCATCCGCTTTTGGACGGCGTCTCGCTCAACGAGGTGGAGTCGGTCGTGGAGTCGTGGCGCGCCGCCGTTCAGGACGCAACCGCCCGGAGTTTCGGCTGGCCGGACTGGATCAACGTGCCGTCCAAGGGCGCGCAGGTCGCCGCGGTGCGCGCGGTGGCGGCCGAGCGGCGGGGAGCGGATCTGCCGGCCGGCGTTCTGGTCGCGGCTGTGTGCCCGGCCTTGTCGAGACCGCCTCGTCCTGGCCCTGGTTCGAGGACTTCAGCCACACCTCGACGTCTGTGGAGGTTGCCACGCGGTTGCTCGACTTCATTCTGGCCGAGCCTGTCGACCGGGCGAATTATCGGGAGCTGGTTCGGCACGGCAAGGTGCCGCCTTGGCACGGCAGGGGCATGGCCGCTCCGCGTTAGCGAGCTCATCCGGGTTCGCGGGCGCCGCGCTCCTGAGAGCGCGGCCCTTTAGCGGCCCTTCGGGCGAGTGTGAGTCCCGTCCGTCCATCGACGGACGGGACTCGCTTCTCAGGCGGCGCCGGCCTTCGCGGCCTCTGCGACGTCGGCCGCCTCGGCGGCGGCCGGTCGCGGCTCGCGGACGAGCGGGACCGTCGCGCACGCGGCGAGCAGGGACGCCACGGCGACCGCGTACCAGCCGTGCTGGAACGCGGCGACAGCGTGTCCGGGGGCCGGGGTGCCGAGGATGCCGACCAGGATCGCGACGCCGAGGACCGCGCCGATCTGGCGGCCCATCGAGGTGATGGCCGAGCCGGTGGCGAAGCGGGCCGGCGGCAGGGCGGCCGCCGACGCCCCGGTCAGGACCGGGAGCGTCATGCCGACGCCGAGGCCGGTCAGCAACATGCCGGGCAGGAGCGAGGCCGCGTAGGTCGAGCCGGTGTCGAGCGTCGCGGCCCACCACAGGATGCCGGCGGCGAACAGGACGGTTCCCGCCATCGCGATGCGGCCCGCACCGAATCGGGCGACGGCGGGTCCGATCCGCAGCGCGACCGGCGGCACCAGCAAGGGTCCGGGCGCGATGGCGAGGCCGGTGTGCAGAGCCGAGTAGCCCCACACGCCCTGGCACCACAGCACCGCGCCGAGCAGCATTCCGGCGAACGCGACGGTGAACAGCGTCAGGGCGGCCGCGGCGGATGCGAACGCCGGAACCCGGAGCAGCGGCAGCTCGACGATCGGCACGGGGTGGCGGGCCGAGCGCAGGACGAACCAGACGCCGAGCAGCACCGCGCCGGCCAGGCCGCCGAGGGTGCGGGCGCTCGTCCAACCCCAGTCAGGAGCCTTGACCAGGCCGAGCGCGAGCGTTGCGATGGATCCGGTGAGAAGGGCGGCGCCGAACAGGTCGGGCAGCGGACTCTTCTGCGCCCCGGCGCGTCCGGGCGACGGCAGCACCTTGACGCCGAGCGCGAACGCCGCGATGCCCACCGGCACGTTGACGATGAACACCCAGCGCCATCCGGCCTCGACCAGCAGCCCGCCGGCCACCGGCCCGAGTCCGGCGGCGATCCCGCCGATCGACGCCCAGGCCCGCACCGCCCCGGCGCGCTTCTCGGGCGCCGTCGTGTCGAGCAGCAGCGCGAGCGACGTCGGCATCAGCAGTGCGGCGCCGGCGGCCTGCACGAGCCGTGCCGCGACCAGCGTCCCGACGTTGGGAGCGAGTGCGCAGCCGACCGAGGCGAGGGTAAACACCGCCAATCCGGTCAGGAAGACCGGCTTGTGACCGGAGCGGTCGGCGACGCGGCCGGCGACTACGAGGAGCGCCGCGAAGACGATCGCGTAGCCGTTGAGGACCCACGAGAGGGAGCCGAGGCCGCTGCCGCCGTACGAGCGGCCGATCGCCGGGAGGGCCACGTTGACGATGAAGAGGTCGAGGTTCGACATGAAGACCGCGGCCGCGACCGTCGCGAACACGGCTCGGGACACCCTTTGTGGGTTTGAAATTCCAACTGTCATGGCTCGGAGGCTAGCCGTGTGGGTTTGAAAACACAACGGACTCGGGGGAGGATGGGGACGTGACCTCGAAAACGAAGCAGGGTGAGAGCTCGGTCCCGCACCCCGACGTGCCCGGTCGGCCGTGCTCCGTGGCCGCCGCGCTGCAACTCGTCGGCGAACGCTGGGCCCTCCTGGCGATCCGCGAGATCTTCTACGGCAACCGGCGCTTCGACCAGATCGTCCGCAACACCGGCGCCCCCCGCGACCGCCTCGCCGCCAGACTGCGCGCACTGGAAGAGGCGGGCGTGGTCGAGCGCCGCCCCTACAGCGAGCGCCCCTTGCGCTTCGAGTACCACCTCACGGAGGCCGGCCGCGATCTCGCACCGGTGATGCGCGCCCTGCTGACCTGGGGCGACAACTGGGCGGTGGACACTCCGCCGGTCGCCTTCCGCCATCGCGGCGGGCCCGGCTCCGAGCACGACGCCGAGCACGACCTCGATCTGACGTCGACGTGCCGAACCTGCGGCGAGGAGGTCCGGCCGGGAGGTCTCACGATCGACGTGCGGGCACCCGGATGGGATCAGGCCGGGCCGATCGAAGGCTCCTGAACTCAGCAGCGATCAGGGGCGAAGGGGTCGCCTC
The DNA here is from genome assembly GCF_042736725.1 of Streptomyces sp. NPDC060028. Taxonomy (NCBI): domain Bacteria; kingdom Bacillati; phylum Actinomycetota; class Actinomycetes; order Kitasatosporales; family Streptomycetaceae; genus Streptomyces; species Streptomyces sp. NPDC060028. Next base: position 30,971 of record NZ_JBHWVJ010000026.1, read on the forward strand.
GAAGACACCGCCTCGGTCCCCGGTGCGCCGTCCTCGACGCGTCTGGTGACGTTGTCGAGCCCGTCATCCCGTACCCGAGGGAACTCGCGCCTTCTTCGCTGTGTGGTTCGGCAGCGGAGCTGTTCTCGCTTCGGAGGCCGGCAGGGACGTTGGCGGTGATGGAACGGGGGTGGTTTTCGCCGTCGGCCGTTGGTCGGCTGGCCGAGATCACCGTATCGCCTTCAGCGTTCGGATGGTTACCTTGCGTCATGTCCTGAGGTGGCCTGGTGTGATTCGGCGCCTTCAGGAACGGAAGCAGTACCGATTCTGCGGCGGCGTGTCGGATGGGGGCCGGTGGGCGTGAGGGTTCGTGATGATCTGAGGCTGGACCTCACGGGGTTACGGCAAGCGGTCGAGGACCACTTGGCCGCTTTCCTCGACATCAAGTCCCGCCCGGGTGGCGAGGGGTCCGTTCTGCCCGCCGAGGTGGTGGACGAGCTGCGCAGGTTCGTCTTTGCCGGCGGCAAACGGGTGCGGCCGCTGCTGTGTCTGCTGGGCTGGTTCGCGGTGGCCGGCCCGGAAGCTTCTGCGGGCCTGGCTTCCGGCGGGCGAACCGCGGATGTTCCTGCCCCGGTCGTCGGGGTCGCCGCGTCGCTGGAGTTGTTCCACGCTTTCGCGCTGATCCACGACGACGTGATGGATGACTCCAGCCACCGGCGTGGCCTGCCGACCGTCCACCACGCTCTGGCTGTCCGTCATGCCGAAGGCCGAAGCACTGCTCAGGCCCGGCACGTGGGAGCCGCAGCGGCGGTACTTGTCGGGGATCTGGCCCTGTCCTGGTCGGACGAACTCATCCACGCCGCCGGCCTCACGCCCGGCCGACTGGCGGCCGTACTTCCGCTCGTGGACGTGATGCGCACGGAGGTGATGGCTGGGCAGTACCTCGACATCGCCGCCTCGGGGCACCTGTCAGCTGATGTGGAACGGGCGTTACAGGTGGCCCGTTACAAGACGGCGAAGTACACCTGTGAGCGTCCCCTCCACATCGGTGCCACGCTCGCCGGCGCCGGTCCTGGTCTCCTTGAGGCGTGCACAGCGTTCGCCGTGCCCTTGGGGGAGGCGTTCCAGCTCCGTGACGACGTCCTCGGAGTGTTCGGCGACTCCGCCCTGACCGGCAAGTCGACCCTTGAGGACCTGCGGGACGGCAAGAACACCGTTCTGCTGGCCCTCGCCCTCCGGCGAGCGGACACCGCCCAGCTCCACGACTTGCAAACCCTCGTCGCCACCCCGGCCCTCGACGGTGAAGGAGCTGGCCGGGTCCGGGAGATCCTCGTCGCCACAGGTGCGCTCGCCGAGACCGAGAACATGATCCGAGACCGCCTCGAACAGGCCCGTCACGCACTGGCAGTCTCGTGCTTTCCGCCGTACGTGACAGCCGCCCTGCAGGTATTCACCGACTCCCAGAGGGCCAGAACCTCATGACCCTCGGCGTTCTCTGCCGTGAGTCTGCCCTCGAATACGAGACGGAGCCTGTGGGGACCGAAGCCTGCGACTTCGTCCGACGATGGTTTCGTCTGCACACAGGCGCGCCGACCGCGACTGAGCAAGCTGTCGGATGGGGCCGGCGCCGCGCTTCGGCATCTTCCCCGGTAGTCCGGGCGAGGCCCTCAGCCCGCTCTCCCGTAGATTTCCACGACATCAGGAGTGACATTGGCGCTTCCCGGCCCCGCCTTCATGTTCCCCCTTCCCACTTATCCCTGGACGTGCTGCCCGCATCCGCACATCGACACCATGGAGGAATGGGCCAGGACCTGCGCTGTGGAGTACCTCGGCTTTCTGCCGGACAACGCGGCCGCCATGTATGGCGACCAGCAGCTCGGGAGGTCGGCGGCGGTCATCCTCCCCTACGGCTCCCTGGAGCGCATCAGGCCGGCGGCTCTTTCCTTCCTGTACACCACCGTCCTGGATGACTACTACGAGTTCGCCGAGCCTCAGGACACGCTTGCCGCAGCCGATCGCGTGCACCAGCTCATCCTGGGCGCCCCCGTGCAGGAGGACGACAACGGGATCTTCCAGCTCGTGGCCCGAGCGGGACGGGAACTGCGGGAAATCTCACCCACCGACTTCGTGATCCGCTACGCCGAGTGCCTGCGCGCCTTCCTCGCCAACGGAACAGCCAGGGAAGGCGTCCACCGGCGAGCCAAGGTCATCCCCCAGGTCGAGGAAGTGCTCTCCAGCCGCGAGTACTCCATCGGCGTCGTGTTCACCGTGCCGCTCCTGGAGCTCCTGCTGCCAAGCCCTCTGTCGCCGGTCACGGCGGCCCATCCTGTGTTGCAGAGGATGTGGAGGCTCATCGCCCGCATGGTCGTGGTCCAGAACGACGTTGCCACCGTCCACCGGGAACGAGAACGCATCGACCAGGGCGAGGTCATGAACATCCTGCTCGCCGCCGAGTACCACTGGAACCTCTCCCTCGAACAGTGCTACCGCTACGCCCTGCACCTCAACCAGCAGGCCATCGACGAATTCGCCTTCCTCAAAGACAACCTCCCCGACTTCGGGCCGGAAGCCGAACGGGTCCGCGAGTACGTCGCGCTCCTCGCCAACCTCCCCGGCGCCTGGGACGCGTGGTACCGCCACATGACCCTGCGCTACTCCGGCGCGCACCCCGAAGCCGACTGGCTGCAGGCAGAGAAGACCTGAGCACAGTGCCCCTTCCCGAGCCGGCCATCACCGGGCCCACCGTGCCGAACGGAAACCCGGACCCACAGCCCACAGCCCCATTCCGGCAGACACCACGGCCTCTCTCCGGAGCCGCCGTTCCCTGCGGCCCCCGCCCGGGCCGGGACGGCGTTCTGCCGGCGCCGCACATCCCTCGACCTGACTGAAAGCGGCTCTCGTGATCACTCAGAAGAACCTCGTCATCGACATCCCACCGGCCGGCACCACGGCCCCGCCCGATGTCGCCGGCCTCCTGTGGTGCCCCATCACGCCCGCTGTGAGCCCCGACGCCGAGGCGGCCCGCGCACACACCCTCACCTGGCTCACCCGGGCCGGCATCATCACGAGCCAGTCCCAGCGCACCTACGTCGATGCCATGCGTCTGGACCTCTACGCCGCCCGGGTGGCACCCACGCTGCGCGGACCATCACTGGACCTTTTCTGCGACTGGATCGTCTACACCACCCAACTCGACGACCACCTCGGCACCGATGACCCCGACACGATCCATCCCACCGTCCGCCGGCTCGTGGACGTCCTCGACCACGACGACCCGGAACTCGCTTGCAAGAGCGATGACCCGTTCGTCCTCGCCCTCGGCGAGCTGTGGGAACAGTGCCAGCCCATTCCCCAGCCCTGGCGGCGCCAGCTCGCCGACGGCTGGTCCCAGTGGATCGAGGCATACCTCACCGAAGCCACCTGGCGCCGAGATCGTCTGTGGCCCTCCCTGGCCCGCTACCGCGAGACCCTCCGCACCACCAGCGCCGCCGTTCCCTTCACCCGGCTGTCCGAACACCTCGCCGGCCTCTACCTACCCGACCCGGTACTCAACTCGAGCACCATCACCGCAATGCGCGCACTGGTACCCGACCACACCATGGCCGTCAACGACATCCACAGCGCCCGCCGGGAAGCCGCCGCCGGCGATCACCTCAACGGCGTCTTCATCACCCAGCACGAGTACGGCTGCACCCGCGACGAGGCCGTCCACTCCCTCGTCGACCGGGCGAACGAGACCATGCGCCACTTCCACCGCCTCACCCTCACCCTCCCCGACGCCAGCACCGACCTCGCCCTCAACGCCGAAGAGTGCGGGGCCGTCCAGACGTGGTCACGCTTGCTGGGCCACTGGCTGCGCGGCAACCTCGACTGGCACCAGCAGGACACCCACCGCTACCACGCCGACATCCAGCCCCTGGGTACCTGAGATGCCCCCAGAGTGGCGACGAGGATCCCGCTCCGCCGACGCCCCGGCCACCGTCGCGACCGCTGCCTTCGCCACCCCCTGACGTCGCGGACCTCCGCTCGGTGGCGGGCCTGCATCGGCGAGGGCACCCGGCGGCGATCCCACGCCGCAGCGCCTCAAGACCCCATCGTCGAAAAGGAGATTTCAGCCGTGCCCTTCACACCGGCATCACAGGTCCCGGACGCGCCGGGCGCTGTCCCGCTCCTCGGCCACACCCTCCGCCTGCTCCGCGATCCACTGGACTGGCTGCTGGAATGCGCCCACGCCGAGCCGGTCGTGCGGGTACGCCTCGGCCCCCGCACGGCCTATCTGGTGTGCCGGGCGGACCTGGTCCACGACGTGCTCGTCGGCCAGGTCAACTCGTTCGACAAGGGCGGACCGTTCTTCGACCGGTACCGCGAGGTCATCGGCAACGGCATCGGCTCCGACATCCACGCCGACCACCGCGCACAGCGCCTGCTGATGCAGCCGGCCTTCACCCGCTCCCACATCGACACCTACACCCCGATCCTCCAAGAGGAGAGCGCCGCGCTGACGGACTCCTGGCGCCCGGGCACCGAGGTCGACCTCGTACACGGCCTCATGACGGTGGCGACGAAAGTCCTCAGCCGTGCGATCTTGCCCACCCTGAACACACGGGAGGCAGAGTCGATCCTCCCGGACCTGCAGGCAGTGATGGCCGGCCTCATGACACGCATCGCCATCCCCTACAACTGGCCCCTCGACCTCCCCCTCCCCACCAACCGCCGCTTCACCCGCAGCCTGGCCGCACTCCGGGCGGCGGCTGCCCGATGGGTGGCCGCCGCCCGGCAGGACCCCCGCTCCGGGGGCCTCCTCGCCTCCTTCATCCAGGCCGGTACAGACGATCCCGCACACGTCCTCGACGACACCGACCTACGCGACCAGGTCATCACGCTCCTCATCGCAGGGACGGACACCACCTCGGCAACCCTGGGCTGGCTCTTCCACCTCCTGACCCTGCACGCGGAACACGAGGAGCGCCTCCACCACGAACTTGACACCGTTCTCGGCGGTGCCCTCGCTGGACCCGACACCTACGACCGGCTGCCCCTGACCCGCGGGTTGCTGCTGGAGACCATGCGGCTGTATCCGGCCGGGCCGCTCCTGAGCCGCGTCAGCACCACCCCTGTCACCCTCGCCGGTCACCATTTCCCGCCGGGCACCGACTTCTTCATCAGTGCCTACCTACTTCACCACCACCCCACCGCCTTCCCCGACCCCCACGGCTTCGATCCCGACCGCTGGACAGTCTCCCGCCAGCCGGACGCCCACCACGGCTACATCCCCTTCGGCGCCGGCAAACGCAAATGCATCGGCGACACCCTCGCCCTCGCCGAAGCGACCACCCTCGTCAGCGCGATCGCCAGCCGGTGGCGCCTGCACCCCGCCCCAGGAACTCGGGTTCGGCCCCTCTTGCGCACCACGCTCATCCCCGCCGGCCTCAATCTGATCGCGGTGCCCCGCCGCCCTTGACTCTCACCCACCCTGGTTTCGGTCGCCGAGCACCTCACCGCATCCGGTCCGGAGCATCCGTGGACCGGGTGACGTTTTCCTCGGCGTGGGGGAGCCGAGATGTCGTCGACGCGGTCCTCGTTCGGCCTGACCTCACCTCCGGTCGGTCAGTCGACTCGGATGGCCAGCAGGCAGGTGTCGTCCTCGTGGGTCTCCGGCGCGTACGCGGCCATGATGCGGTCGAGGGCGTACTGGGCGGCGCAGGCCGTTGTGCGTCGGCACGTCAATTACTTGTGGGTATATGCGTCATGCGCGCGGTCACGGCAGAGGGGTGCCGCCGGTGGCGTTGATGATCTCCCCGGTGATGTAGCTCGCCTGGGGCGAGGCCAGGAACACGTAAGCGGGCGCCATCTCGGCGGGCTGGGCGGGCCGGCCCAGGGGTGACTGTTCACCGAAGTCCTTCACATCGGGCATCGTGGCGGGGATCAACGGCGTCCACACCGGGCCCGGGGCGACCCCATTGACGCGGATGCCCCGCTCGGCGACCATCTGCGCCAATCCGTGGGTGAAGGAGATGATCGCCGACTTCGTCATGGCGTAGTCCAGGAGGTGCGGGCTCGGCTGGTACCCCTGCACGGAGGTGGTGTTGATGACGCACCCGCCCCGCGGCATGTGGGCCAGGGTTTTACGAGTCAGCCAGAACATGCCGTACAGGTTGGTCTTCATCACCCGGTCGAACTGCTCCGTGGTGATCGCTTCGATGCCGTCCGGCTGGGACATCTGGTAGGCGGCGTTGTTGACGAGGATGTCGACGCGCCCGAGTTCGTCCACGGCCCGGTCGATCAGGGCCGCGCACTGCTCCTCGTCCCGGATGTCACACAGGACGGGTACGGCCTGGCGGCCCGTCTCCCGGATCAGACGTGTGGTTTCGGCCGCCTCGTCCTCCTCCTCGGGGAGGTGGGTGAAGACGACGTCCGCACCCTCGCGGGCGAACGCCAGGCAAACGGCCCTGCCGATGCCGGAATCGCCGCCGGTGACGACGGCCGCCCGGTCGAGCAGTACGTCGTGACCTTGGTAGGAGTCCTCGCCATGGTCGGGTCGTGGCTTCATCTGCTCCGTGGAGCCGGGATGGTCCTGCTCCTGGTCGGGGAACGGAGGGCGAGGGTGGAGGGTCACCGGGTCGGGGAGCCGGGGTGCTTCCTGCGGCATGGGATCTCCGTCGTACGCCCTTATCGGGCGATCAAGGGGGTGTGACGTCAAGGTCATGGTGCGCGTACCCGCATCTGCCCGCATCTCACGGCGATGGGCCGGGGAGCCGCCCCCACGGGCCCTCCCGTGTCGAGCCGGCGGACGTAGGGCTGGCTTCCACACGGCGAAGGCAGCCTTGGAACGCGGCGTCCAGTGGCGGCTCGGAGGAGCGGCGGACACGCGGGCCGGACGGTTCGGCTGGCGGGACGGGGCGTAGCCCCGGCCCTGAGATGGCGCCCTGGCGGAGTTCCGTACGCCCGGCTTGGCCGGACGCGCGCACCGACGGCGCTGCGCGCCGTGGACATCGACCCTGACCATCTGTCATGAGCGGCTCAGGGCTCAGCTCGACTGGGTGTCACTTCGTCTGTCTCTTTGGATCAACCACACTATGAGAGGGACCCCAACGAAGCCTGGAAGACTCTGGATCGGCGTTGGCAACACCCCCACCCCGATGACCCCGGTGATGACAGCAACGGCCAGCACCGAGATGAGCAGGCTCGGTTTGCGCAGGAGGCGCTTCCCCACCCCGCCTACGGACTCGCCCTCAGCCCCAACCTCGTGCCCCGCGCCGTTGGCGCCTGGAGGGTCTCCCTGTTCCATGCGGCGATGGTCACACGTCGACCGTGTTGTCATGCCTGATCATCCCGGCCCTGGCCGGCCGCGCCCTGCCCGTCGGCTGAACCGGTTCAGTGCCGTGGTCGGGACGGCGGGGCCATCGCCCACCGGATCATGCGCGTCAGGGCGTGCCCGGAGAGGCGTACGCAGACCGCCCCGGGGCCCGTCGCGGGGCGCAGGCCGAGGAGGGCGGGGGCCCACGGGGGCAGCAGGGTGACCGCGTTCGCGGCGAGCAGAGCGTACGGGGCGCGGGCGGGCCAGGGCAGCGGCGGTTCGCGCAGGAGGAAACGGGCCGCGTCGAGAGCCTCGGGCGTGGCCCGCAGCTCCGGCCGGTACCGGGCCAGCAGGGCGCTCAGCGCGGCCCGGTCACGGGGCGGGTCCACCACGCCGAGAGCCGTCGCCACCCGCGCGGTGTCGTTGACGTAGGCGTCGCAGCCCAACGCGTCCAAGGGCCGCGCGCCGAAACGCTGGTGCGCCCGCAGGAAACTGTCGACTTCGGCCGCGTGCACCCAGCCCAGCAGGTGGGGATCGGCGGCGCGGTAAGGGTCCCCCGCCGCGGTGGTGCCCCGTATCCGTTCGTGGACCGCCCGGACCCGGTCGACGGCGTCCTGCGCGTCCTGTGCGGTGCCGTAGGTGGTGACGGCCAGGAACGTGCTGGTGCGCTGCAGCCTGCCCCACGGGTCACCACGGAAGCCGGAGTGCGCCGCGACGGCGGCCATGGCGAGCGGGTGCAGGGACTGGAGCAGGAGCGCGCTCAGGCCCCCGATGAACATCGAGGCGTCGCCGTGCACCCTGCGGATGGGCCGATCGGGCCCGAACCAGCGAGGCCCGGGCGTGAGGTGGATCCGCGCGCGGTTGGCCGGCCCCGACGGCCCGGCCACCCGGCTGAACACCATCGAGCCGAGCCGCTCCCGCAGGTTCAGCCCCTCGCTCGCAGGCACGTCCATGAGGGTGTCCTACCCGCCACGAGCTCGGCTCATCGCTCCGGCCGGGCGAGTGCCCGTACGACAGACAGACGAGGAGGTCACTGGGGCCGCAGGCGGGGAATCCCTGCGGCCGGCGAACGCCGCACTGCCCTGCCACCGCGCACACGTTCACTGGGCGTTCCGCCCCGTAGGCGGGCCGGAACGTGACGAACCCGGTCCGGCCGATCTTGCCCGGAGAGTGCTGGAACGCGACGCCACCCGCCTGCTCGATGCCCACGAAAGGGGTCACTGGACCCCGTCCCACGGTGGATGGAGTTCGCCGCCGCTCTCGCGCGGATGCCGTGGACGGAGGAGTCGATGCGTACTGCCGTGCGCGAGGTGGACAACCTCGAGCAAGAGATTCGGACGTTTGGAAACCTCCGCGCGGTGCAGACGATCGTTGACACCGGCTTTATTCATCGAGGTAGGAGAAGCGCATGGGCATCATTGCTTGGATCCTGATCGGACTGCTCGCGGGCTTCATCGCGAAGGCGCTGATGCCGGGCAGGGACCCGGGCGGCATCATCATCACGATGCTGATCGGTATCGCGGGCGGTCTGCTCGGCGGCTGGCTCGGCAAGGTCATCTTCGGCGTCGACTCCATCGACGGCTTCTTCGACCTTTCCACCTGGATCGCCGCCATCATCGGCTCCGTCATCCTCCTCGCCGTCTACCGGCTGGTCACCGGCAACAAGCGAAACCACAGCCACGCCTGAGTGACCCAGTCCCGCCCAGACGCAAACGGCTCCCCCTCTTCTGATGGGGAGCCGTTCTGCTGCCTGCACCCGCAGGCCGGGCAGAGAATGTCGGCATCCAGTTCATGCCGCTCTCGCGGTGCCTCACGCCCCGGTGTCGTGGCCGCTGATCCGCGGGAAGCGCCCCATTCTGACCTGCGCGACCTGCGCGACCGGCATGACCGCGCCGCAGCAAACTCCCCACGCCAGACCTGAGGCGAGCAGCGGTACCGCGACGATGGCGACGCCGAGAGCGGCGGCGGCGTGCCGCAGCTGCCGGGGCCTGCCTGCCCGGCCGGGGGGCGGGCATCCGCTGCGCGGGTTCGCATGACGATCATTTGTGCTCGGCAGGCGTCGTTGGCAGACCCTGGCGGGCGGCCAGCCGGTCGAGCAGGCCGGTCAGTACGGCGCTCTCGGTCGCGGTCAGGTCCGCGGCGAATTCGGCGTCGGCGGACTGTGCCAGCTCCCCGCAGGCTGCGAGAAGTTCCCGGCCGCGCTCGGTGAGTGTCAGCACCTGGCGCCGGCGGTCGGCCGGGTCCCTCACCCGCTGAATCGCGTCGAGCTTCTCGAGGTGGTCGGCCAATGCCACGACCAGGCTGGGCGCGACGCCCATCACGCTGGCGATCTCAAGCTGCGACGAGACCCTTCCGGCGTCCAGTACCACCATCAATCCGACGTGCTTGGGCTTGAGTTCACGGGCCTCGATGCGCGCCGCAAACAGATCGGTCGCCATCGCCCCGAGTACGCCAAGGCGGAAGACGACGCTGGAATTCACCGTGCCGAGATCCATGGAGACATGCTACGTTATCCGAATCATTCAGGCTCTGAATGATTCGGATAGTGACTGAAGGAGACGGCCATGCTCAGCCCTGCCACCGTCCAGCTGCACCTCGCCGACCTACAGGAAGGCATCGTCGAGCTCAGCGGCACGACTCCACCGGCCACAATCAGGCGATCCGTCGGCTTCCTGGCCCACCTGGCCCAGCTGCTGGACATTCCGGTCACCATCTCGGCAGCCCCACGCCCCGGCGGCCCAGCGGTCATCGAGGAAGCATCCATCCCTGAAGCGCCCGTTTTCATCCGCAGCGGCCCGTGCGCTTGGGACGATGCGGCCACCCGTCGAGCCGTCACCGCCCACGCGCGAAAGAATCTCGCCATCTGCGGTGTGACAAGTGAGATCGTGGTACTGCACACGGCGCTTGACGCCATCGCGGCAGGCTTTGAGGTCTCCGTGATCCTCGACGCCTGCGGCGGACTCTCGCCGCGCACCGAGCAGGCCGCCTTCCGCCAGATCGAGGCGGCGGGAGGTCGGATCACCAGCGTCGCCAGCTTTGCCACCGACCTGGTACGCGACTTCACCACTCCGACGGGTCGAGAGGTCATCGCGGCCCTGCACGGTCTGATGCAGCCAGCGCAGGCCTCGGCCTGACCCGATTCCTCTTCGGCCGCTGGTGATCTCCGTTCAGAGCCCGCCGCCAGCCTGCGACATCGGCGAAGCTCAGTGGTCCGGCGTGAAGATCATTGCGCGGCGTGTCGCCGTATCCGCTGTTCTTGCCGGTGCCGTACTCGGGATGTTGGTGTTGCCGGCTCAGGCCGATGACACCGGGGCCGACACGGGGGTCTCTGTGTCAGGGGACCGCACGGATGAGGTGTTCCCCACCGACGTCTTCGGCTATGAAGACCCCGAAGACTTCATCCAGGCCTACTACGAGTACAAGAAGGGCTGCACCAACGACTGCCAGGCCGGCTTCATTCGCCATCTGGTCCACAACCTGGTCTAACCCGAACCCGAACCCGAACCCGAGCCTCTGACGACCCCAGCGCGGGCTGCCACCAGCTGGTCGGCGGCCCGCGCTGTCGTGTGTCCGAGGCCGACCCCGGGCACCCCCACAGCGGTGCATTTTCCCGGCGGCCGTACCGGATTGGTCGTGACCGCACTCCTGCTCCCGATCGCCACCCGCAAACCCCGTATCAATCGGGTACCGACTTCCCCACCGACCATCCGGCCGAGCCTGCACGGGCCGTCAGGCGGAGCGCTGCCGTGCGGGGCTGATGGCCGGGGGCGGGGCGATGGAGGCGGCGGAGGCGTCGCGGATCCGGAGATGGGTGCACGCCCGGTGAACGCGGTGCTTACTGTTGCCCGCCTACGCGGATAAGAAACCCATAAAAGTTACACGCATGAGCGGAGGGTCGTCGGGCAGAAGGCGCTTCGGAGGTTGATAACTATGGTTCCCCTGCTTCTTGTTCTTCTGCTCGCTCTGATCCTCTTCGGTGCCGGTTTCGCGGTGAAGATCCTTTGGTGGGTCGCCATCGCGGTTCTGGTCTTGTGGCTGATCGGTTTCGTCGCCCGTCCCAAGGGCAGCAGTGGCCGCTGGTATCGCTGGTAGCCGCACGAGCCCGGCTCTGGCACTTGCATGGCGGTGGCCTGCCCCCTTCTACCAGGGGTGCGGGCCACCGCCATGTCGCCATGTCCGGGCGGACGTGGCTGGTGCCCGGTGAACCCGAGGACCGGGGGTATCCGGTGAACAGTCGGGGCGGCCGCCGTGACGCAGCAGGGAACCTGCTCACCTCCAACGATCGACGGCCGTCCCGGCCCGAAGCCGGGGGCGACGCCGGCCGCTACGAGCATTGAAGCCACAAGGTTCAGGGCGCGGGGGGCGCCTTCGCATGGCAGAGGAGCCGGGGCTGTTCACTCACCTGTCATCGATCACCGCCGCACTGGCCGGCGACCGATCGGGCAGACGCAGGGAGTCGCGGATCAGTCGTGATCGTCGTGAGGGTATCGCAGGCCGATCCGTTGCCTCACGGCATCCAGCGTACGGAGAACCGCGAGTGTGGCGTCCAGGGGCACCAGTGGCGACTCGGTCTCCCCGGCTCGCAGGCAGCGCATCACCTCGGCGGCCTCCGGACCGTAGCCGTGGCCGATGACGGCCGGGGCGGCAAAGTGCATCGGCTCGACTCCCTCGCGATGGAGGACGATCCCGTGCGGGTTGAACAGATTCGCCGGGATATCGATGCGTCCGCGTGTGCCGTAGACGACGGCGGCCTGACTCAAGGTGGCGGCGAAGGAGCAGGTCAGCGATGCGGTGGCCCCGCCGGGGTAGCCGAACAGGATGCTCGTGTGCTCGTCCACGCCTTCCGGCGTCAGCTGGGCCTGCGCGTGGATGCGGTCCGGGCTGCCGAGCAGGAAGTGCGCCAGCGCGACAGGGTAGGCGCCGGCGTCGAGCAGGGCGCCGCCGCCCGCCGTAATATCGCGGAGCCGATGCCGTGGGTCGACCTCGGTATGCCAGCCGAGTTCGGCGTGGAGGGAGCGGACCTCGCCGATCGCACCTTCGGCGAGGAGGTCGGCTGCCTTGCGCAGAGCGGGGTTGAGGAGCATCCACATGGCCTCCATCAGGAACGTGCCGCGCTCGCGAGCGAGGTTGATCAGTTCCCGCGCCTGCACGCTGTTCACGGTGAAGGGCTTCTCGCAGAGCACGGGCCGCCTGGCGTCCAGCAGCATCTCGACGGCCGGATGGTGGTGGCCGTGCGGCGTCGCAACGTACACCACGTCCACGTCTGGATCGTCGGCCAGCCCCCGCCACGATCCGTGAGCACGAGGGATCGCGTGCCGGGCGGCGAACGCGCGTGCCGTCCCTGCGTCGCGGGAGGCGACGGCCGCGACCACCGCGCCCGGGGTTTGGTGAAGATCCTCGGTGAACGCCGCGGCGATTCCCCCGGTGGCCAGGATGCCCCAGCGGATAGGACGTTCATGAGCCGAGTCCACGGATCACCTCTTGTCTAGACCAATGCCGAGCGGCGGGCAGTACGGTACTGGAGGCTGCACGGACGGGCAACCGTCACCCGGGCCTGCTGTTCAATGGGCGCTTTGCGTGCGCCACCCACCCACCTCCGGGTGAGCCCGTCACCCACCTGGCGAGCCTGTCGAGCACCGAACCCCCTCCGAGGCGGGTCGAAGTATCCGGCCCCGGGCCGCCCACCCCAACCTCCGGTGCCGAGAGGCCGGACCGACCGTCGTCGCCGTGCGCCCGCGTCGCGGGATCGCGGCCGGTCCAGCACCGGCTGGCTAAAACGTGTTTGAGATGTGGTCACGGTGCTTGTCGGACCAGGGCGAGTTGGCTGGTGGCATTACCCCGCTGGACAACCAGGTCGGCTGACCTGCCATGAACCCACCTGGGCCCGGGCGCCCCGCCGGCCTCTCGGCCTGTCAGGCGACCATCCCGCCCGCGTTGCGGATCAGCCGCTGGAGCACCTTCATCGTGGTGACGCAGTCCGCGTCGCCGATGCCCTCGTGGAGGTCGGCGCGGATCGCGGGAGCGTTACGCGATGTTCCCCCTACCTTGGCGAGCCATAGCCGGTCCTCGGCATCCCGGGTCAGCCAGCCGCGCTCCAGGACTACCGCGGCCTCCGCCGCCAGATCGCCCTCGTGCCGGATGTAGGAGAGCGCGTACGACGTAGATGCGCCCGACGCGCCCGGCTCGGTGCGCCTCGCGGGCGTCGGCGGGATGCAGGAGGTCAAGTACCGCCTGGAGGCCGCCGACCTCGCGCCCATGCGCAATCCGGAACTGAGCAAACTGTACGGCAAGAGCCTGCGCAACGGGCTGCTCCTGTACGGGCCGCCCGGTTTGCGGGAGGACGTTCATCGCCCGGGCCTTCGCCGGGGACTCGGTGCGAACTCCATCTCCGTGTCGATCAGCGACGTGCTCGACATGTGGGTCGGCAACTCCGAGCGCAACATGCACGAGGTGTTCGAGACCGCCCGCAGGCAGGCGTCGTGCGTGGTCTTCCAGGGCGGGGAACGGGGAGCTTCCCTGTCAGATCCCCCCGGTCTCATCCGATCCACTCCGGTCCGCGACCGTGGCCCGGACGCAGTCCAGCCAGTCCAGCCATCCAGCCAGTCCAGGCGGCCGGGTCCGTGGGCATCCCGTCGGACAGCGGCTGGATGTCACCGAGCAGGGTCAAAAGGTTGTGTCCCGCGCGGTTGGCGAAACTGCCAGAAAACTTCGACATGGCGTCTTGACGGTGTTCTGCGGGCTGTAGTCGGTCAGCATGCACCCGCCCTACGGCGCGTGATCGGCGATCCATGTCCATGCGGTCCACGTGCCGCGTCACGGGCCGGTGGTGCCAGGCATTTTCACGCCCGTCCTGGGGCACATCATCCGCCCGCGGTGTCCTCGGCCTCCCAGCGCAGCAGGTCGCCCGGCTGGCACCTGAGCACCTCGCAGAGCGCGGCGAGCGTCGCGAAGCGCACCGCCTTGGCGCGGCCGTTCTTGAGTACCGCCAGGTTGGCGGGAGTGATTCCTACGCGGTCCGCGAGCTCGCCCACGGACATCTTCCGCCTGGCCAGCATCACGTCGATGTCGACGGCGATCGGCATCAGATCACCTCGTCCAACTCGGCCTGCATCTGCGACGCTTCGACGTCACGCGCGACGGCTTGGGCGAGCAGCATCCGCAGCACGAGCACGAAGAGTGCGACCCCCAGGATGGCCACGCCAACCCCGCCCATGATGACGGTGACGCCCGGGTCGTCCCGCTGGCCCGGCGCATTGAGGGCCGTGACCGCGAACCACACGAGGGCGGCGGCCACGATCGCGCCGATCACGACGTCCACGTACCGGAAGGCGGAGTGGGAGAACACGGTTCCGCGTCGCACCATCGTCACCAGCCGCCATACGCAGACCAGGGCGACCTGGGCCGACACCATGCCCAGGATCGTGAGCACGCGCAGCGGGTTCAGCGGGAGCGACCCGTCCTCCGGGTCGGTGGCCAACGCCCACACCATCAGCGCCTGCACGAACACGGTGCCGGCGAGCACCACCACAAGCACGGCGCGCAGCGCGGCCACTGTCAGCTTTCCCATAGCCCATCCTTCCATCGAGTTGCGATGGAAACCTATCGAGTATCGATAGGTTAAACAACCGAACAGCGGAGGGGGAGCTCAAAATCCCCTGCCAGGGCCTGACCCTCTACCAGGCCCTGGACCTCCTCCAACACCTCATCGCCACCTGGACCGGCACCTGCCCCACCTGCCGACAACCCACCCCAAGACAGCCCCACGACACCACCTAACAAAGCCCTACGAGGCCGTGTCTTTCGGATCAGGCCAGGCCCGACCGGCCGCCACCGCCCGGAAGGACGCGGTCGCGCGGCGTGCGACCGCGTCGGCGTACGGCACGAAGGCGGCGGGGTCGGCGTGGTCGGTGATGCGCAGGCGCACCGCGACCTCGAACGTGTGGGTCGTGTGGTAAAAGAGCCCGTCGGGGACCATCGCCTGCGCGAACCGTTCGATCTCCCATTCCCACCACTCGTACCGGGTGGCCAGCCTGTTCGCGATGCTCTCACTGGTCACGACCGCCAGGCCGTAGGCACCGGACGGCCTCCGCATGAGAAGGATCCGGTCCGGGTGGTACGAGTCGTCGCGCCACTGCCCTGCGTACAGGTGTCCCATCGGCATGTCCGGCGGTGTCCTGAGCCAGGTGACGTCCGGCAGACCGGACCAGGTGAAGTGCACCCACCAGCCGTGGCGCACCTCGTACGGCCTGTCCTTGACAGCGCTGATGCCGGGCCGGCCGGCCGCCTCCAGCGCCGCCGCGGTCGCGGTGATCACCCCGGCCACCTTCCGTACGGCCTCCTCGCGGGCCCGCTCGTTGCGGACCGAGGCGCGGACGCGCTGCCACCAGGCGTCGATGTCACCGACCGTCTCTCGCAGCTCGGCGGGCCAGGCCTGCGGTGTCTCGCCCCGCGCCGCCAACTCCCGCGGAGTGCTCCCGTCGGGCAGCGGCCGGGCTGCGGCCGCCTGGCGCCACTCCCACTCCTCGAACCGAGCCCGGGCCTCCGCCCGCCGCCGCTCCTGTTCCCGGTAGGCACGTCGGCCAGCCTCGATACGCTGGGTCTCCTGTTCGGCGATCCGCCGCTCCACCGCCTCCCGCACCGGCCGGTAGGCGGCTGCCGCGGGCTCCACCCGGTCCAGGAAGGCCGCCTTGGCCCTCCCGTACGTCGCCTCGGCCCACCGCCGGCTCACCAACCGCCTGCGCCATCGCCGGACACGCTCCTCGACCTGCTCCAATTCCGCTATGGCAGGAGCGAGTTCACCCAGGTAGGCGAGGGCAGTGGCATTCCAGGCGGTCACCTCCTGCGGGGTGCTGGTCACCTGCACGCGGGTGCGCGACACACGCGAGGAGCCCAGCGCGCCCGGGACGGCGCCCTCGGCCTCGTCGGCCTCCTCAGGGAACCAGTACACGGTGACGAGACCGGCATCCGCGATCGCGTGGTTCAGCCACGATATTTTCAGGGCCATGGCCCGAGGATGCCCACAAGGACCGCTCCGAAGTCCTGGCCGAGGGCACCGTCCAGGCCATTCCTTCGAATCATCTGATCGTCGGTTTGGCCGCCTCGCGAAGTGGGCGGAGGCTGCATTACCGGCAGGTGATCGACGCCATCGCGTTCAAGTTCCGCACCGGGACACAGTGAATGGACCTGCCCGAGGCGGCCTCGATGGTCGCGCCGGGGGAGGAGGCGGTGTAGTCGCGTTCGGTCGTGCCCAAGCCGCTCACCGCGTAGGTGGTGAGCGGGTGGACGGTCTTGCCGGTGAACCGATGAGACGGAACGAGTGCCGACCGGGTACTGCGGGCGCCCGCTCGGGGCGCCCGCAGCCGGCGGTGGAGCGTCGGACCGGAAAATTCCTGCTGCTCAGTTGTCCAGGCGGCGCTTGCTGAGCCAGGCGACCATCTCGGGGTCGTGGTGGTCGAAGAACAGCGTCGTGCCGGTGTCGAGGTCGGTGATCTGGGCCATCTGCTGGTCGGTGAGTTCGAAGTCGAAGACGTCGAAGTTCTGCGCCATACGGTCGGGGCTGACCGACTTGGGGATGGTGACGATGTCCCGCTGGATCAGCCAGCGGAGTACGACCTGGGCCGCGGACTTGTCGTGCGCCGTGCCGATCTCGCTCAGGACGGGGTGGGTGAACAGGTCGTTCTTGCCTTCGGCGAAGCCGCCCCAGGACTGGTGCTGGACCCCGTGCTCGCGCATCAGGTCGTGGTCGGTGGTGCGTTGGAAGAAGGGGTGGGTCTCGATCTGGTTGACCGCCGGGGCGATCTCGTTGTTGAGGATGAGGTCCAGGAGCCGGTCGGGGTAGAAGTTGGCGACACCGATAGCCTTGGCCAGGCCTTCCCGGTTGGCGGCCTCCATCGCGCGCCACTGCCCGTACACGTCGCCGTAGGGCTGGTGCATCAGGTACAGGTCGACGTGGTCCAGGCCCAGCTTGGCCAGGGACGTCTCCAGGGCGCGGCGCGTGTTGTCCTGGGCGGGTGCGTCCTGGATCCACAGCTTGGTGGTGACGAACAGTTCCTCCCGCGCGACCCCGCCGCTCTTGATGGCGCGGCCGACGGCTTCCTCGTTGCCGTAGGCCGCCGCGGTGTCGAGGAGCCGGTAGCCCGCCGCGAGGGCGTCGGCGACGGCCCGCTCGGTCTGTTCCGGCGGAATCTGGTAGACGCCGTAGCCGAGGATCGGCATCTCGATGCCGTTGTTCAGGGTGACGGTCTGCATGCGGATCTTTCTTGGGGTGGGCGCGAGCTTCGGGCAGCCGGACGGGGCAGGGGTTCAGCGTTCGAGCATCTGCGCCTGGGCCTCGGTGTGGGTGTCGCCGGCGGCCGGAGGCAGACTGCTGAGCTTGTCGATCTGCTCGCCGGTAAGGGTGATGCCGTCGGCGCTGGTGTTCTCCTCGACCCGGGTCACGCGCTTGGTGCCGGGGATCGGGGCGATGTCCTCGCCCTGCGCGAGCAGCCAGGCCAGCGCGACCTGCGCGGGCGTGGCGCCGACCTCGGCAGCGACGGCTTGGACCTCGTCGGCGATTGCCAGGTTGCGCTGGAAGTTCTCGCCGGTGAAGCGCGGGTTGTCGCGCCGGAAGTCGTCCTGGTCGAACTGGTCGGTGGAGCGGATCGTGCCGGTCAGGAAGCCGCGCCCGAGCGGGGAGAACGGCACCAGGCCGACGTTCAGCTCGCGCAGCACCGGCAGGACCCGCCCCTCCACGCCCCTCGTCCACAGGGAGTACTCCGACTGCACCGCGGTCACCGGCTGGACGGCGTGGGCGCGGCGGATGGTGTCCGGGCCGGCCTCGGACAGGCCGAACGCGCGGACCTTCCCCTCGGTGATCAGTTCACCGACCGCGCCGGCCGTCTCCTCGATTGGGGTGCCCGGGTCGACCCGGTGCTGGTAGTACAGGTCGATGTGGTCGGTGCCGAGGCGCTTGAGCGATCCTTCGACGGCCGTACGGATATTGGCGGGGCTGCTGTCGAGGTTCCACGGGCCCTCGCCCGCATGCGAGACCAGGCCGAACTTCGTCGCCAGCACCACCTGATCACGCCGGCCCTTCAACGCCCGGCCGAGAAGTTCCTCATTCGTGTAGGGGCCGTAGATCTCGGCGGTGTCGATGAGCGTGACGCCCAGCTCCAGCGCCCGGTGCACGGTACGGATCGATTCCGCCTCGTTCGTCCCGGACCCTGTATAGCCGTGGGTCATCCCCATCGCGCCCAGACCGACCCGGGAAACCTCCAGGTCACGCAGCTTGATGTACCGCATCTGCTCTCTCCGCTCCGTCGTCTTCTCTGGCTGTGTCCACCCTGGACGCCTCGCCGTCCTGGCTCACCACGACACGCGGTCCCGGACCGCGATCCGGATCCTGGCCCCCTGCTGGGCGGCACAGGCTGTCCTCTACCCAGCCTGGCGCTCTTTCGCGTCCGGAGGCAGGCCGGGCTGTTCGGGGGTAACGACAGGGCCCCCCACCGGACTGCCGCCCAGGTCAGCGCGGTGTGACACTGAAGTCATGGATCCGAGGACCCCACCGGCACCAGCGAGGGCGCGGAACTGGGCCTCTTCCTGCGTGCTCGCCGCACCCGGACCAGCCCCAGCAGGCCGGCCTCACCGTCGGCCCCGGGATACGCTCTGCACCCCCGGGCTGCGCCGCGAGGAGCTGGCCACCCTCGCCGGGATCAGCGTCGACTACTACGTACGCCTGGAACGCGGCAAGGAGACCCGCCCCAGCCCCGCCGCCCGCTACGCGCCCGAACCACCCCCGGCCCCGAGCCGCACCGTGCGCCCGCACCTGAAGCTCCTCCTGGAGGCCGAACCCCGCCTACCTCATCAGCCGCAGCATGGACATGCTGGCCTGGAACCCCGGCGGCCTCGCCCTGTACGCGGGGCTGGAGGACTGGCCGGCCAAGCACCGCAACCTCGCCCGCTACCTCTTCCTCCACCCCGCCGCCCGGACGCTCTTCCCCGACTGGGATCGTCAGACACCGGCTGCGTCGCCCGGCTGCGCGCCCTGGAAGGAACCGCTCCCGACGCGCCCGACCTGGCCAACCTGGTCGGCGAACTCCTCCTCAAAAGCCCCGACTTCGCCAGGCTGTGGGAGCGCTACGAGGTCACCGGCCGCAAGCCGACGCAGAAGACCTTCCACCACCCCCGCGTCGGCACGGTCACACTCGCCTCCCAGTCCATGCACCTGGAAGGCACACCCGGCCAGCGCATCGGCGTCTACACCGCCGAGCCCGGCACCCCCGACCACGACGCCCTGCTCCTGCTCGACATGACCGCCATGCAGACCCCGCCGACGCCGTCCGGAGGCAAGCACTGACCAGTGCGTGCGTCCGTCGCGCCGAGCTCGAAGTAACCCGCCCCTCACCCGCCTCCCGATGCCTTCCCCGTGACCGCCGCGGCAAGGGCGCAGAGGGCGAGCGCGGGAAACCCGCGCAGCAGCAGGTTCTTGATCGCAACCCGCCTCATCGACCAGCAGCCCAGGCAGGGCTGGAGTGACAAAATGCCCGGCACTTGGCTCTTCCCCGGTACCCGGCCGGGAACCCACCGCTCCACCGGCCCCCTCGCCCAGTCCTTGACCGGATACTCGCCCAAGAGATGCCGCCCGCGATGCTGGCTCCGCTCCCCGAACACCCCGGTGCATGAGACTGAGGGACGTGTTCCCTCCGAGAGTGACGGAACGTGATTTCGCTCTGGGTCAGGGGCGGGGCCGCGCTCGGTCTCGCTGGTGGTGAAGGTGGCGGTGACGGTCTTGCCTCCGCGGTGGAAGCGGTGTTCATGTTGTCGGTTGACCGGCAGCCATCCGAAGCCGACCGGTGTGGAGGGTGCCAGAGGGCAGGTGTGGTGCGCGGTCGGACACTTCGACGGTGATCACGCCAGGGCTGGCGGCGATCTGGAATGCGGTGGCGCCGCCGGCGTGGTGGCGCGCGTCTGCGCTGATTCGGGCGCCGATGTCTATATCGGCGCCGGCTGCGGATGAAGCTTCCCTCCAGGGTCCGCCCGACATGGAGCTGAGGCCAGTCCGGCTGGCCGTCGCGTTCAGGGCTTAGCGCAGGTCAGCACTACCTGCTCGCTCCGAGCGCTCATGTTCTGGGCCGGGACGTGGAGGGTGACGAACACGCTCACCGATGAGACGTTTGCCATTCCCGAGACGTCGACCACCTTGAACAGGGAATGGCTCGTGGTGCCGGGGGTGAAGGTGACCGAGCCGGAGGAGAGCGGGTCGGCGCTGGATGCGTACGTCCAGTAGTAGTCGACCTTGCCCTGTCCGGTGGCCGTGATGCTGCCGTCGAATTCCGCCTTGTTCGACTTGGTGCAGTCGACGACGGTCCCGGGCTTGGTGAGTGTCTTCACCTCCACATTGGTGACCTTTACGTCCTGCTTGCCGCGGCCCGGGTTTTCTCGGGGGGCGGTGCATCCGACGCGCTTGTTCTGGTTCCCGCCGTGGTCCTTGTAGCTGACGTTGTACTTCCCATACCGCACGTCCTGTCGGTCGAGGTCGCCCTGACCGTCCACTGTGGTCTTGAAGGAGGACTTCGGTCCTTCCACCCGCACCGACTGGTTCGCCGGGAACCCGCTGAGGCGGAGGTCGTAGCCGCGGTCCCCGGCCGGCTCCCCGGTGCCGTTTGGAACCAGCTCGCAGGAGGGGCCCGCCGGGGCGGCCGCCGCCGTGCGGCCCTGGGCCGCGAAGGCGGGGGTGAGGGCGACCGAGGAGACGAGGAGCGGTGCTGCGAGAAGCGTCAGAAGTCGATGCCCGTTCAACTTCCGGTTCATCGTGCTGCCCTTCATGAGAGGAAGCCCCCGATGTCGGACCACCAGGATATCGGTGAGGGAGCGCCGGGGCGCGGCGTACGGCCAGTCGACCAGGCTGTAGAAGAGGTATCCGGGCGGACGACGGTCAGCGGCGCCAGCGCGGCGAAGACAATGAGCTAAGCCGCATACAGCTGCTGCCACGGCAGCGCCGAGGCGGTCACTGGCGGGCCGAGCATCACGGCCAGCCTGAACTGGAACACCGGGAAGGCCGCAGCTGCGATCTGTAGTTTCTTGTCACTGGGGCGAGCCGTCCGTTGTCACTGACCGCGTAGTGTCGTCCGCCCGGGTGGCGCACCCGCTGTGTGGGTGTGTGGGAATGACGTTCTTGCTGGACAGGGTGCTAATCGGCGGCGCGTTTGCAGTGGGTCGCGTCTGGGTTGTTGTGGGGGCTATGGCTCCTGAGCTGCCGTTTCAGGCGACGAGGGTCAGCCCTGCGGGGCCGGCGACGCCGGCCCGGTGCGGAACCGGCCGAGCACGGCCGCCGCGACGGTGGCGTCGGCGAAGGTTCCTGCCCAGTCGGCGATGCCGACGTTGGTGGTCAGGCGTCGCGATGTCCGTCCCGAGTGAGCGCCGCGTCTCTCTGTGGATGTACAAAAACACGCCTCGGATGAAGCGGGCGCGTAGGCGGGCGTCATCTTCTCGCCTTCGCCCGCCCGAAAGCCGCCGACCTCCAGGCCGGCCTGCCGACTCCCGCCTGCGAGCCGGATAGTTGGGGATGGTGTGCTTCCTCCTCGCGATCGCCGTAGAGCATCGTGACGTTGATGCGCAGGTTCTCGTAGCCGGGCCGGAAACGGATGGCATCCGAGGCGTGGAAGAGGTCGGAGTTGAAGATCACCGCTCGGTTCTGCCGGTAGGGGATGGTCATGCTGCGGGCCCGTCGGCGTTGCAAGAACGGCCGGATCAGGTCCTGGCGGCCGTTGTAGGTGTCGAAGCCCCAGGACAAGGGGGCATCGACGTCGTGCACCACCAGGCCGCCCGAGTGCTCGTCGGTGTTAGCGCTGTCCGGGGTGACCCAGAAGTTGATGTTGACGGCGGCGAAGTCCGCGTGCGTGGTGACGTCAGCGGGTACTTGGGGACCGCATTTGAAGCCCCACATCTGGCGCAGCGGGTATCGGTCGCCGATGAGCCGAGGCAGGGCGTCTCGCAGTTCCTCGGCAATCTGCATGAGCAGAGGGCAGATGAACCCGTCCTGCATGAGCGCGCCCAGGCGGCCGTGGGCGTAGCGGTTGCCGAACCACACCGTCGACTCCAAACAGAACCGATACAGTTCGCCCAGCGCCTCCTCACTGAGAAAGTCGTCCACGTACACCACGCCGGGTGCGTTCGCCAGGTACTGCTCCTCAACGGTTACGGGGTCCCAGCGACGTGACAGGGCACGCGCCACGCGCGGTGTGTTGCGTACGTGCAGCAGACGGTTGTAGGTGTCGGCGATACACCGGTTGGTATCGGAGTCCAGTGGCTCCCGAGCGTCGGGGCCTTTGGCCACCAGCCGGTCGCGCACGGCTTGGTAGGCATCGATGATCCGGCTGTACTCCGTGCCCAACGCACCCAAGCTTTTGAGGTAGTGCATCTGGTCGATGTCGTGCTGCAACTTGGGAACGCTCAGTGGGATAGCCGAGCGCTCGGCCGGATCAGAGGAAGCGCCCCAGCGCAGCTGGGCGAAGAGCGAGGCCCACCCCCCGGCGAGCGGGAAGTCGCCTTGCTCCAAGGCCGCATCGAGCACGTCCGGCGCCCACGCCAAGCTGTCGGCACCAACAGCGCCAACTCGCGTGGGGCTGCCCGCTCTTCGGGGTCGGCCTGGAGGGCGTTGCTGAGAACGCGCGCCTCCTCCTGCATACGACCGGCACGGACAGTCGCCCTCGCGCGGGCGACCGCCGATCCGGCGTCCCACGACGTGCCCACGTAGATCACCCGATCTGGAAGGCGTTGTGTGCCTGGAGCTCCACCGCGTAGCGGGCCAGGCCGTTGAGGGTCACTGCGGCGTACGGGGGCACGAAGTTTGCGCTGATCGCCTGGTCATCCTCCGCCTGCTGGATGCGGGTGTACGTTTCCCAGGTGATGTTCGTAACGAACGGGGTGGTGTTGGCTCGGGCCTGCATGCCGACGTTCTCCTGGTCGGCTCCCAGCTCCCCATCCGCCTTGCCGTCCCCGTCACTGCAGAGTGTCTGGGCGATATGGAGGTTGACAAAGTAGTGCAGCAGCTCATCGGTTAGCCCGTAGATTCCGGTTTCTGCCACGTACCCTTCCAGCAGGACGGCCACGACGTCCCGGCCGCCATGGCTGACGGTCGCCTCGCAGAAGTCGGTGAGGAACTGTCCCCGTGTGGGCACCTTGTCCGTGTGACGGTGCACGTACTCCTGGAACCACTGGAGCAGCTTTGGGCTGGCGAACACCGAGTAGATGAGCCGGTCGGTGAGGGCCGCTTGCTCTCGCGAAACGGTTGGGCCCGCAAGGTATTCCATCAGGACCTGGGATGGACCAGTGATGAACTGCTCTCGCAGGAGGAAGTGGGTCTCCATGGCTTGGAACAGTGCGTCGACACGGCGCACGGTTGCAGCACGGGACATCACGGCGGATTGTTGTGCGCCCAATGTCTTCTTCTCCGGTCGGTCGATCAGGTAGGCCAGCAGATGCTGGGCCGCGACGGCTCCAGCTACTGCGCTTTTCAGGGTGGGGTCGGTAATGTGAGGGTCAGCCCTGTGGCGGTGAGGCTTCCGTCGATCAGGTCCGGCCGGAGTTGGGTCCTGCGTAACTCGCGGCGGAGTTTGCGGTCGAGGTCGTCGGGTGTGTCGAAGGCGGTGTTGGCCATTGCTCTGCGCACGAGTGACCAGATGGCCTCGACGGGGTTCAGGTCGGGTGCATACGGCGGGAGCCGGATGGTGGTGAGCCAGTCGTGCTCGGCCTCATACCGCTTCAGCCCGGCGGCAGGTGGGTGTTGAGATTGTCCCAGATCACCACGATCGGGCCGCCGAGCTGGATATGTGCCCTCACCAGCAGGTTGCGGTAGTCCTGCCAGGAGAAGCTCTTTCGGGCGCCCTTGAGCAGGAGATGGTTGCGGGGCCGGTGGATGAGGCGGCTGTTCTCGCCGGGTTTGTAGCAGCACAGGGCGGCGACCGAGGTCCGGCGGCGGGAGCGGCCGCGGACGCGGATGACGGGGGTGTGTCCGCGCCGGCCCCAGGTGCGGGCGCGGGGCGGCGTCATGGAGAATCCGGCCTCGTCCTCAAAGACGATCCAGGCTCCGGACGCCGCCGCGAGGGTTTTACCCGCGTCCACACCTCCTTCTTCCACAGCTCGACCGCGTGCTCGTCACGTTCGAGTGCTCTGCGGGCGGGTGCCTGCCATGACCAGCCGTGCCGTTTCAGCAGCCGCCACACCGTCGCCACCGACAGGCTCACCTGCAGCCGGCGGCGGATCACCGTCTGGACCCGGGCAAGCGTCCACCGCTCATCCTCGAAACCGTGCGCTGAGGGGCCCTTGCCGAGTTCCTCCTCCAGCACGGCGAACTGGGCGTCGGTGACGGTCGGGGAGTTCGCCGGGCCCGCAGAGCGCAATTCCTTCGCGATCACCGCGGTCTTCTCACCCGCCGGGAACCGCTGCCCGGCCTGAAGCCGGATCCCCTCACGAAACGCCCGACGCTCAGCAGTCAGGCCCCCACCCTCCGGATAACGCATACCACCGGCATACCGCAGGGACCATGGACCGTCACTACCCGACGACAACCCGAAATCCTCAGTAAGAGGGAAGCCGCTACGGGATGCCATGCGGCGCGCCGCAGCCAATGGGTTCCGGCCCGGTTCACACGATTGGCTCATGGAGGCTGTCCCACGCCATCGACTGCTACCAGCCCCGCCGCGCAGTACGAGAACACGTGCAATCCATTGTCCGCCGGACGGCGACGGCTTGGAGTTGTCCGAACTTGGCCGGACCGGTCGATTGGTAGCTGCCGCTGCGGAGCCGCGTGCGCGTCTCGACAGGCAGTGCTGCTCAATCTCGCGCAAGATGAATGCGTGAAGGCGCACAGCGTCAGCACCCGCTTCGCTGAGTTCACGGCATTAGGTATTGAGTGTTTACAAGCAGCGCCACCACCCCACCATGCGGCACAGTCCAGGCAGTGTTGGTGGGCCGACCATCAGTGAGTCTTTCGATGTGACCTACCGGAGTGGCTGCCTCCATGCCCGTGTGCCGTGGCAGCCGACTCCGACGCCTCGGAGGGAAGATCGTTCGACCCCGTCGCCGTGCGAGTGGGGCGCTGCTGACTGGACGGCAGGGTTGCCCCGCATGTTCCAACCACAGGGCGGGGCGGCAGAGGGCATGACATGAGGAGGACTGGAGGAAGAGTGGTCGAAGAATCCAACTTCGAAAAGAGTAAGCCGAAGGGATGAACCATGGAGACCACTACCCTCGAGCAGCTGAAGAGCGAGTATCGCAGGAGCGGTGCCAGGACGGGCATCAAGCTTGACGACGACGAGATGCGGAAGGTCATCTCGCTCCTCCCATATCAGGGAGGACCTGTAGTTGAGACTCCCGGCGCGGAACTCCGCTACATCGAGGGCCTGCTGAGGCTTCCACTTGATTCCATCGGCGAATTCTCGGTCATCCCCGCCTCCGGCCAGCAACGCTGTCAGTGCGGCCGCACACCGACCGCGTTGGACATCGTCGCCTATGCGGTCAGCCACAAGGTGCACGACGAACAGCTCCTGCGTGACACTGTGATCGGCGTGCACAACGTGTTCGAGTTCGCCGACGAGGGGCGCACGGCGCCGTGTCACCGGTGCGGACGGGAGTTCACGGCCAGCGGCTACTGGACCCACAACTACCTGTATGCCTGACGCGGCTGGCCAACAGCTCCTGGCCGACCAGCTGCAGGACGTCGAACGCCACGAAGTAGGCCGGCCACCGGACGGCCAGGCCGGGCAGCGCCGCGGGCGGCCCACGGCGCTGCAACGCGGCCCGGGATAGGGGCCCGGGATCGGGGCCACACGTCCCTGACTCTTACCCGGGCGTAAACCCCTCGAGCACCCCGAGCCCCCTAACCAGCCGTTCTTCGGGGACCCGCAACCCCCGCGGCTTCGATCCCCCGTGCCGCAGCTGTGTGCCCCACCCCCTCCACCACCGTGGCATCCGGACCGGTCGACGCCCCACGCCCCCTGGCACCCGTGTCGACCGTGCTTGGTGGAGTAGTCGTCGCCGATGGTCAAGACCCCGCCATCCGTGGCTGCGCCGCACCGTCACGGGGATGCGCCCGCAACGCCAAGGCGACGCGGACGATCCTCCGCGCCCTGCTTGACCCCGCAACGATCGACTTTTCCGTATGGTCGTCGGAGGGCAGCAGGTCCTTGGCTCTGCGCTCCATCAGCACTGGCAGTTAGGTCCGCACACGTGCGTACCTGAGCTCTTCGTACGCCGTCTGCACGGTGCTCTGCACGAGGCCGGCGTCCAGTTGAGGGTGCGCCTTCATCAGCCGCTCGGCGACTTGATGGATGGCAAGGGCATCCTCCGATTCGGCCATCACGCACCTCAGTCTTCCTTCGGGGATCGCCTTCCCCAAGGCTCGCGGAGCGGCCTTGAGCCCGGAAGTCGATCTTTCGCCGGTCTGCGCGGCCGTGGTTAGTACCCACCGGCTGGAACCCGCTGCACCCGTTCCGGCGATCAGCGGTGGCCGAGCTTCTCAGAGCCACAGCACTCGGGGCGTCACCGGCCGTGGAAGCAGCCCTCGTAACCGCCCGGCCTACGCGTCCGCACCGCCATCGATACGTTGGAGCAGGTCGAGCAGCGTGGTGCGCTCGGCGGGGGACAGGTTCGAGTAGCACGAGGCGAGGACCTCACCGGCGATCCCGTGTCCTGCGCTCAGGACCTCTTCGCCGGAAGGGGTGAGGTAGTGCTCGATACGCCGGCCACGGCCCGGCCTGCGGTCGATCAGGCCCAGCGCCGTCAGTCGACCCGCGAGCGCTCCGAACGCCTGCTCGCTCTGGAACGTCGCCGCGGCCAGGGCCCGGGCCGGCGCCCCGGGCGCTCGGCTGATCGCGCGGAGGGCGTCCCACTGCGCCAGCGTCGTGCCGGCGGCGCCGAGGCGACTGTCCAGTGCACGGTGCTGCCTGTACTGGGCCATCTTCACCGCTCTTCCAAGGGCCTGCAGTTCATCAAGCATGAGCCCATTCTAGGGCACAACTAAGCTTGTTTATATAAAGAAGCTTAGTTATGGTCTGGGCATGTCCTCAAACAAGAGCGCCACCCTGTACCCGGACCTGTCCCTCACCCTGACCGAAGCGGGAACCGGCAGGCCCTGCCTGATCCTTCACGGCGGCGGGGGACCTGCCACGGTCGCCGGACTCTCGTCCCACCTCGCTCGGACCGCGCACGCCATCACGCCGGTACACCCGGGATGGGACGGCACCCACCGCCCCGGATGGCTGACCGGCATCGACGATCTCGCCCTCGCCTACCTGCACTACCTCCAAGACCGCGGACTGCGTGACGTCCTGGTCGTCGGCTCCTCGATCGGAGGATGGACCGCCGCGGAGATGGCCGTACGGGACACCGCTGGAATCATCACCGGGCTCGTCCTGATCGACCCCGTCGGAGTCCACGTCGAGGCCGAGCCGATCAGGGATTTCTTCGCCCTCGACGCCCTCGGCGTGGCCGAGTACGCGTGGCACGACTCGGCCCGCTTCCACCGTGACCCCGAGACGCTCCCAGCCGCTCAAGTCGCCCTTCAGCGCGACAACATGGCCACTCTGCGCGTCCTCGCCGGTGACCCCTACATGCACGACCCGAAGCTGCTCCGCCGGCTGCGACGCGTCGACGTTCCCGCCCTCCTGCTCTGGGGCGCCAGCGACCGCATCGTCACCCCCGCCTACGGCGCCGCGTACGCCGAAGCCTTCAGCAGTGGCCGGCTCCACGTCGTCCCCGAGGCAGGCCACCTGCCACAGCTGGAACGGCCGGAGGAGACCTTCGCCGCGATCGACGGCTATCTGCGCGAGACGAGCGCCGACCCCGTCGGCGCTCGGTCGCCCGGTAACGTGAGCCGAGGCAGGTGACTTCGGAGACGGGATGGCCCGACGGACGGGTTCACGGCGTGGCTGTTGCGACCCGTGACGGATCAGGGCGCGATCGGTGAGCTCGCCAGGAAGGCCGCCGCCGATCCGGACTGGCCCGAAGGCCCGAACCGGCTGCGGACCTCTCGTGCTGGTGGTGGGCGGCAGTCTGGCGTGTAGATCGTTTGGCAGGGGGGTCTTTGCGGATTCCGCTCTGCCCCTGTCCGTGCGGCTCCTGTTCTCCGGCAGAACATGCCGGGGGTGGAGCCCGAGGCTGTCGGACCGGGTCTGTCGGTCCGACAGCAGCCGATGTCAGGCCAGTGCGGCTCCGCCGTCGAGGGTGAGCACCGTGCCGGTCGCGTAGCCGTTGCTCAGGAGGTAGAGGTAGGCCGCCGCAGCCTCCTCGGGGCTGCCGACGCGCTGCACGGGAAGGCCGCTGCCTTGCGCTTGGAGGAAGGCCTCCGGCTCGGGCACGGTGCTGTCCCAAAGCTCGGTGCGGATCGCGCCGAGGCGGACCGCGTTGACCCGCAGTGGGGCGAGTTCCAGGGCCAAGGCTCGCGTCAGGCCCTCGACAGCTGCCGTGATGCTTGCGCCGAGCGAGGCTCCGGGGGCGGGCCGGGTGGCGAAGGCGCCGGAGGTGAAGGTGATCGAGCCGCCCGGACGAAGCTTCGGCGTCGCGTACTTCGCGGCGAGCACGGCACCCCAGAAGCGGCGCTCGAAGAACGCTCGGGACTCCTCGGCGGTGAGGTCGGCGAGCGGCTTCAGCAGCAGGGACTCTCCCGCCGTGTAGACGAGGTGGTCGAACTCGCCGATCCGGTCGAAGAAGGCGGCGAGCGCGGCCTCGTCGGCGACGTCCAGCAAGATGCCTTCGGCCGGGCCACCGAGCTTCTTCACTGCCAGGTCGACCCGGCCCTGGCTGCTGGAGGCGACGACCACGTTCGAGCCCTGAGTCGCTGCGGCCTGCGAAACGGCGAATCCGATGCCGGAGGTACCACCTATGACGACGACACGCTGTGTGTTTGCTGTGTTGTTCATAGCGAGGACGCTACGTGTCACGACCGAGACCATGAATGGCCCGAAGTCTTGATTCTTTGTCTGATCGTCTCGCTCTCAGGACGCTATGGTGAGGGTATGGACATACTCAGCGACACGCTGGCGGCCCTGCGCACCGGGCGTCCGTCTGTTGTCCGTACTCACGCGCAGGCGCCGTGGGGTGTGCGCTTCCAGCCCATCGCGGGAGCCGGATTTCACGTCGTCGTCGAAGGACACTGCTTTCTCCTGCCGGTCGGCGGCGATCCGATAGCCCTGGGCCCCGGCGACGTAGTGTTCCTGCGGCGCGGCACCGATCACGCCATCTGTGACGCGGTCACCAGCGAGCTGGTCGCCTTCGAACCCGACCGCGTCGACACCTCCTCGCCGATCGGGTGTTTCACCGTCGAGGGAGACGGCGCTCGCAGCGTGCTGGTATGCGGGGCCTACCACCTCGACATCGACCGGCCGCATCCGCTGCTCGGCGACCTCCCGGAGGTCATCCACCTCCCGGCCAGCCCCGGTCGCCATCCGGCGCTGCGCTCGGCGATCGACCAGCTCTGCGCCGAGATCCACCAGCCTCAGCCGGGTTCGGACTCAGTGGTCACTGCGCTCGTCGATCTGCTGCTTCTCTATATTCTGCGGTCCTGGTACGCCGAGTTGCCCAGGGAGCAGACGCAGGGTTGGGCCTCGGCACTGAACGACTCGTTGATCGCCCCGGCGCTGAAAGCGATCCACGACGACCCGGCGCATCCATGGACCGTCGAATCGCTGGGGAGCCGGGCCGGGCTGTCGCGCGCCGCGTTCGCCCGGCGGTTCACCACGGTGGTCGGCGAGCCGCCGCTCAGCTACCTGACGACGTGGCGGATGGCCATCGCGGCGCGGATGCTGCGCGAGACGGTCGACTCGCTGAGCGCCGTGGCCGAGAACGCCGGCTACACCTCGGAATTCGCGTTCGCGAAGGCCTTTAAGCGGCACTTCGGCGCCCCGCCTGGGGCATATCGGCGGGAGCGGCGGACGGCGTCGGCTTCGCTGTCGGTGCCGGTTTGATTCTCTTGGGCGGGAGTCTGGGTTCTTGATCGTTCGTCAGCGTGTCGTCAGCGGTTGACTTCGAGATTGGTCAGGACGAGCAGGGCGCGCAGGAGGGCGGTGGCGCGGGCGGATTCGGTGCGGAGGGCGAGGAAGTGCAGGCCGTGGCGGTGGTGCTTGACGGCGTAGTTGGGGCGGTTCGCCTTACCGGTGCGGCGCTGGGTGGGGATCGGTGCCGTCGATGAGGACGACCTCCCCGCCCCCGCGCGGCTATCTGGCGAAGCACCCGGTCCAGGCGTGGGGCCCGTGCGGCGAGCAGGTCGAGCATCTCGTCGCGCCAGCGCCGCAGGGTGGACTCGGGGACCCCGTTGCCGTGGGCCAGGTCCAGCAGGCGCTGATCGTGTCACAGCATCGCCAGCACGGCACCGAGATGCGGCCCGGCGCCCCAGTGACCGGAAGGGGGAGGGAATCGCTTTCAGGTGCGATGGCAGCAGGTCGGCGAGGTAGGTGATGGTGCTCGTGGACAGATTTAGGTGGCACCGGTAGACAAGGAAGACGCCCTCGGCGGGCTCGTTGTTTTTCGTCACACAATCTCAACGACCGTCGGGGGCCCTGAAGTTACGCCCAGTGGTCCGCGGCATGGCTGGTCACAGGCGTGTGGTGAACGTGCCGTCGGGCAGTTAGCGTAGCCATCCGCGCCCGGTGAGCTTGGACAGCTTCCCCGGCAACGGCTCGAGTTGGCCCCAGACCGTCACCTCCAGCCCCAGCTCCTGGCGGACCTGCCTGGTCGGCACCGGCCGTCCTCGTCCCGCACGACGGCCATGATCCGCTGGTAGCCCGACGGCAACGCGTCCTGGGTCATGCCGGGCCCGCGATGCGGGACCAGCAGCACCACCCGCCGCTAGACCAGGCCGTAGCGCTCCAGAGTGCGCAGGCTCTGAGTGACCATCTTGTGGCTGATGCCCTCGACCTGATCGCGCAACACGCTGAACCGCAGAGTGTGGCACTCCAGGCCTCGATGGTCACGTCGCGGCACTGGATGGACGCGAACATTTGATCGCGGTCCGCTCGTCGTAGAGTTCCAGGCTGTTGGCCGGGCTTCGCCCCGGCTCGTCAGAGTGCGAGCCGGGGCGGCGGGAGAGGTCAGCCGGTGGCGCGGGCGGCCTGCTCGATGAGTCGGGTCGTGGTGCGCGGGTGGTTGATCATGGCGACGTGGGCCCCCCTTGCCTGGACGACCTGGCGGGCGCGTGCCCGGTCGTAGAGGCCGTCGTGGGGGACTGCCCGGGACGCGGCCTCGATGACGCTGCCGGGGTACTTGTCGATCAGCGCGCCGAGTTGCTCGCCCTGGTCGGGGACGAAAGCGGCGATGTACACGAGGCCTTGACGTTGGTGGAGCCGACGGCGGCGTTGGTGATGGTGGCGCCGCCGTAGGAGTGGCCGACCGGCACGACCGGGTCGCTGATCGAGTCACGACAGCGGATGTTCACGACGTTGAGCGGCGTCCTGATGATGCCGTGTTCGATGTCTATGAGAAGTGACAGCACCAGCTCAGGGCACTGTTGCTTGCCGGTGTCCCCGGCTGTTGAGCGACGGTCGTTCAGATCGTGTGGAAGTCGGGGAGGGGCCTGGTCGCGATGTTGCTCGCCGGCATCAGGACGTCTGAGGTCGCTGGAGTCCCTGGAGGAGGAGGGAGATCAGGCGTCGGGGGTCGTAGCGGGGGTCGTTGTCGCGTCCGATGCAGAGGTTGCCGATGCCGCGCATCAGCTCGTAGGGCTGTGTGCCGGGCCTGATGTCGCCGGCCTCGACCGCGGCGTCGAGCAGTTGGGCGCAGACGGGCAGTAGGCGGTCGAGGAAGTAGGCGTGCAGCGCGGCGAAGCGGTCGCTGTCGGATTGCAGGGCGTCGGCGAGACCGTGTTTGGTGACGAGGAAGTCGACGAAGAGGTCGATCCATTGGCGCAGTGCGTCGAGCGGGGAGGCGGCAATGGTCAGCAGGTTCGGGCCGGCTTCGGCGCATGCCTCGATCTGGTGCTGGTACACGGCGGTGACGAGATCCGACCGGGTTGGGAAGTGGCGGTAGATCGTGGCCATCCCGACGCCCGCCTGGGCCGCGATCTGTCGGATCGGCGCGTCGACGCCGGAGGTTACGAACACCTCGGCTGCGGCCGTGAGCACCGTCTCCCGGTTGCGCTGAGCGTCGGCCCGCTTGCTTCGGGACGGTGATTCCCCTGCAGGACCCTCGGCGGCCATCACGTTCTCCTTCGACGCCGTTGACAAAACGGAGCGCTGCTCCGGATATTAAATGGAGCAGTGTTCCGTTTCAGCTTAGTCGAAACGGGACGCCCCTGCCCGCCTTGTCCGCCCGCCGGCTGCAGAGACCGGCGGGCGGCAGGCGCCACCGAAAGGGAACCCACACCGTGAGCACAGCCCCCACCGCCGACACTTTGGGCGCGCCTGTCCCGGTCCTGTCCTTCAGCCCCGTAGTCCTGTCCGTACCCGGACGCCCCGTGGACCTCCAGGTACGCGTCTCCGCACCCGCGACCGGAACCAACCTCCCCGTCATCCTCCTCTCCCACGGCCACGGCCCCTCGAACAACCTCTCCTCACTCAACGGCTACGCGCCGCTCACCAACTTCTGGGCGGCACACGGATTCGTCGTCGTCCAACCCACCCACCTCACCTCCAGCACACTGACCCACCTGGTCGCCGACGCCCCCGGCGCACCCGACTTCTGGCGCTCCCGCGCCGAGGACATGACCCACATCCTCGACCGGCTCGACGTAATCGAGAACGCCGTGCCGCAGCTCGCCGGACGGATCGACCACACCAAGGTCGCCCTCGCGGGACACTCGCTCGGAGGCTTCACCGCCGCCCTCCTGCTGGGTGCCGGGCTCACCGACCCCGACACCGGGAACGTGGTGCACCTCGTCGAGCCCCGGATCAAGGCGGGCGTACTGCTCGCCGCGCCCGGCAGAGGCGGCGACGTCCTCAACGGGCCCATGGCCGAGCAGTGGCCGATCATCGGGGCCGTCGACTTCTCCACCATGACCGCACCCGCGCTGGTCGTCGCCGGTGACAAGGACGACTCCCGGCACTTCACAGACACGGGGCCGGACTGGCACGCCGACCCCTACACCCTCGCCCCCGGCCCCAAGACCTTGCTCACCCTGTTCGGCGCGGAGCACGGACTCGGAGGGATCGCCGGATACGACGCCGCCGAAACCACCGACGAGAACCCGGAGCGAGTCGCCGTCCTGGCCCAGCTCACCGCGGCCTATCTCCGCACCGCGCTCCACCCCGGCGCCTCCACCTGGCAGATCGCCTGCGAGGAACTGACGACCGGACCCGACCCGGTAGGACAAGTCGAATCCAAATAGGCCGCCGCAGCCATGTCCCGCATCGGACGGCCCCACCGTCGTCGTATCGGCTCGCCGCGTCCCGGTCGAGGAGACGCAGAAGTGACGGTGCCCACGGTGGACGGTTCTGCGCGCGCTCTGCTTGCTGGGAGGACAGGACCCCGAGCGTCCCCGTTGGGCCGAACCGGAGGACCGTTTCGATCCGCACGATCCGTCCACGTGCCGCGAGTACCTGCGCCGACTTTGAAATGACGCCATCGACGGGATCGATCCCGAAGAGGCCGTACCACTCCCGCCGGGAACCGGCCCCCGAAGTACCGGCCCCGCGCCCAGCAGACGTCGAGTTCAACATCGTGCCGGGGGAGCCGTGCGCAGTGATCCACCGGTAGCCGGCCCTTGCGGCACAAGCCGCCGACCGGAGCAGCAGTGCGGGCCGCCACCCTCGCCGGGTGGCGGCCCGTAGCTGCTCAGGGCGCGGCCGGATTTCGCCGTCGCAGCGGACCCCGCGCCCGCCCTGGGCGTCGGGCGGGTAGACGATCACGCGCAGGCCTGGGCTCATCCCTCCACCCTGCCGTACCAGGTCACTCCAGCACGCCCAAGGCCGTGTCCGGTCGGCAGTGGATGCACGCGGGCACGCCTTCGGCAAGCAGCTGCCGTATCTGCTCTGCGGCGGCGGGGGCGCAGCGGTGGCCGGTGTCCCAGCAGTCCCCGGTGTGCACGCGGGCCGGGGGCCGACCGGCTCCGATCCCGCGCTCGACCACAGCCACGCGGGCGGCTCCTTCGGGGGCCGCTGGACGCTTCGAGGGCCTCGCGTTCCTCGGCGACGGCGAGAGCTTGTTCGGCCCGGCCGAGTTCGCTGCGCAGGTAGGTGACCAGGGTCCGCAGCCGAGGGAGGTCGGGCGGCAGGACGGACACGGTTCAGCTCCCGTACTGCGCCCGCCGCGCGGCCCTGCACGCCTCGCACAGCGGGTTCTCTGGGTGGGCGAGTGTGGTGCGGGCCTGCACCTGCCCCGCGTGGACTCGCCGATGACCCGGTCGTGGGGCGGCCGGCTTACTGGCGGGCCATGTGCATGCGCATCTCGCTTTCGGCGTCGACGATGAGGTCGCCGGACAGGTCGACGGTGACGCTGTGGAGGGTGCCGGTGAAGGGGAACGGGGCCTGGTAGTCGGGGGTGACGGCAGAACCGGGGTTGGCGCCGCAGGCCATGCCGCCCGGATTGAACGTGATCGGGGTGGTGACCGGCATGTCGCTCTGTCCGACGAGGCGACCGTCGATGTAGAGCTGGGCGCGGCCGGGTGCGCCCTTGCCGTGGGCGATGTCCGGGGCGCCGGTGGGCTCGAACTCGAAACGCAGCGCGTGCCGCCCCTCGGGCAGGCTCTCGCTGGAGACCACGTGGTGCAAGGCTCGCTGGACGTAGTTGTGGGTGTAGTGGAGGTGGCCGTCCTTGACGTAGAGGGACCAGCCGCCGGCGTTGGTGCCCTGGCAGAGCAGGACGCCCTGCGCGCCGCCGGGCGGGATCTCGACATCGGCGGTGACGCTGTGCGGGCGGTTGAGGACCCGGGGGGCGACCGCGGCGGGCACGGCCTGGGTGCCGGAACGGAAGGTGTAGCTGGTGCGGTTCTGGGTGATCTGAGGGCGCTCGGTCATGATGCGCTGCAGGACGCTGCCGTCGATCGGCATCACGTTGTACTTGCCCGCCTCCACGTACCACAGCGCGATCATCTCGATGAGTTTGCTGCGGTGCTCCTGGGCGAGGTTTTTGGTCTCGGCGATGTCCTCGTCGACGTGGTAGAGCTCCCAGTGGTGGGCGTCGAGGTCGTCGAGGTCCGCCATCGTGATCGGGGTGCCGAACGGCCGCTCGGCCTCCTCGAAGGTGGGGCCGGGCCAGGGGCAGACCGCCCGCCATCCGTCGTGGTCGATCGCCCGGTGTCCGAGCATCTCGTAGTACTGGGTGCGGTGGCGGCTCGCCGCGGCGGCGTCGTCGAAGGTGTGCGCGAAGCTGACCCCGTGCAGGGGCGACTGTGTGACACCCCGAATGGTCGCGGGTGCCTCGATGCCAAGCACGTCCAGGACGGTGGGGACCATGTCGATGATGTGCGCGAACTGGTCGCGGATCTCACCGCGGGCCCGGATGCCGTCGGGCCAGTGGACGAGGAACGGGTCGCTGACGCCACCGCGGTAGGTCTCCCGCTTCCACCGCCGAAACGGCGTGTTGCCAGCCCACGTCCATCCCCACGGGTAGTGGTTGAACGTGGCCGGGCCCCCGAGCTCGTCGATCCGCGCCAGGCTCTCCTCCAGCGTCTCGGGCGCGTTGTTGAAGAACTGCACCTCGTTGGTGGTGCCGGTCACCCCGCCCTCGGCGCTCGCCCCGTTGTCGGAGACCACCATGATCAGCGTGTTGTCGAACTGATCGGTCTCCTTCAGGAAGTCCAGCAGCCGCCCGAGGTGGTGGTCGGTGTGGGACAGGAATCCTGCGTAGACCTCCATCAACCGCGCGGCAAGTCTCCTGGCCTCCGGGGACAGCGACTCCCACGCGGGCACGTCCGGATCGCGCGGGGACAGCTGCGCGTCGGCGGGCACCACGCCGAGCTGCTTCTGCCGGGCGAAGGTCTGCTCGCGGTAGGCGTCCCAGCCGTCGTCGAACCGACCCCGGTAGCGATCCGCCCACTCCTTGGGCACATGGTGCGGGGCATGCGTCGCACCGGGGCACAGGTTCAGGAAGAACGGCTTGTCCGGGGCGACCTGCTTGGCGTCGGCGATGAACGACATCGCCCGCTCGACGAGGTCCTCCGTCAGGTGGTAGCCCTCCTCCGGCGTGGCCGGTGGCTCAACCTGGTGGTTGTCGTACACCAGGTCCGGATACCACTGGCTCGTGTCCCCGCCCAGGAACCCGTAGAACCGCTCGAAGCCCCGCCCCAGCGGCCACCGGTCGTACGGGCCCGCCGCCGACTCCTGCTCCGAGGGCATCAGGTGCCACTTGCCGACCATGTACGTGTTGTAGCCGTGCTGCAGCAGCATCTCCGACAGGAACCCGTTCTCGAACGGGATCTGCCCGTTGTAACCCGGGTAGCCGGTGGCCAGCTCCGTGATCGCCGCCATGCCGTTGGCGTGGTGGTTGCGGCCGGTGATGATGCAGGAGCGCGACGGCGAGCACAGCGCGGTGGTGTGCATGTTGCTGTACAGCAGGCCGCCCGCGGCCAGCGCGTCCAGGTTCGGCGTCTCGATCGGACTGCCGTAGCAGCCCAGTTGTCCGAACCCCGTGTCGTCGAACACGATGAACAGCACGTTCGGCGCACCCGCCACCGCCCGCACCGGCTGTGGCCACGCCGGACTCGACTCATCGGTCGTCCGCCCGATCACCCCCGGAAACCGCTGCCCCGGCCGGTACTCACTCCACGACGACTGCGCCATCTGTCTCCGTCCCACCAGCGGCGCGAACCCTGGTGATGTGTGTGCGAGTGTGCGGCTGTGCGGTGTGCGGCCTGCAACGCCCCAGAGCCCTGCCGCCGAGCCGGGATCCGTATCGGACGGCCGGGCAGGCGTGCCCTGGCCCTGCCAGGGGGCCCGGGCTCCTCCACGCTAGGACGCCACCATCACCACGGCGAGCGGGGTGCGCTGTCTGGAGTCCTCCCCGCGAGAAGCTGTGGGGAGGACGGCGCTCTTGCCTACGCCGCCAGCGATTCGCGGGTAGGTGGAGCTTCCACCAGTGACGAACCCCGTACCCCTTCGGAAGCACCAGTGCTGCGCACGCGGCAAGGACGCCCGACGATGGCACCATGACTCACCGGCTGCGCTTCGAAGACCTCGGGTTCCTTGAACGCGCACCCGTCCGGCAAACATGCATCCGAGACCTCCACATCCCGGCGCACCTTCTCTTCGAACAGCTCGCCGCCCGACCGCAGCACTGGCCACGCTGGCTCAGCTTCGCGCGTGAATGCCAGTACCAAGGAGCACCCCCATACGGCGTCGGCACGATGCGGCACCTGCGTGTCGCCGGCGGCCTACGCTTCCATGAGGCCGTCATCGCCCGGGACCGAGCGAACGCTTCGCCTACCGCATCGAGGAAACGAATGCGCCCGGAATCGCCGCGATGATTGAAAAGTGGAAACTGACCCCCCTGTCCCAGACGCAGACCCGGGTCAGCTGGACCATGGCAGCCGACGGCCCCCGGCCGGTACGTCTGTTGATGCGCGGCGGCAATCCCCCGATGGCCCGGTGATCTCCCCGGGCGAGGGCCGCGTGTCGGTGCTCGGCGGGGCGCGAGACGGCATGGCGACGCGGACCGAACGGGCGCGCCGTGGCCAGGCCCGCTGCTCCAGCTCCTGGGTGGTCCCACGCGGCGTGTCCTTGCCGACGTCGGTCTGTCGCGCTCCGTCGGCCTGTAGAAGGTGGTCACGGGTGCGGTCCTGCGCGATCAGCCGGTCCGTCGCAGACTGGGTCGAAGGCGCCTACGACCGGCCGGGAGGGTCCGGCGGGTGGATCTGGAGGGCTGGTGCATGAGCAGTGGCGCCTGGACGGTTGCGGCGGTGGCGGCCGTCACGGCCGCCTACGCGCTGGGCTCGCGTCGGCTGTCCTCGACGCCGTTGTCGTCGGCGATCGTGTTCGTCGGCTGCGGCGTTCTCCTCGGGCCGGCCGTGCTGGACATCGTCAACCTGGAGCAGGACGCCTCGCCGATCGTGGCGCTTCTCGAAGTCACTCTGACGCTCGTGCTGTTCACCGATGCCATGTTGGTGCGCAGACGGGACCTTCGGACCGGCGGCTTTCTACCCGGTCGTTTGCTGGGTATCGGACTGCCCCTGAGCATCGGCGCCGGCTGGCTCCTCGCGTGGCCCCTGCTGCCGGGGCTGACGATGTGGGAGCTCGCGCTCGTCGGTGCCATCCTCGCCCCGACCGACGCCGCCCTCGGAAAGACCGCGATGTCCCACCCGCGGGTACCGGCGCTCGTACGTCACGGACTGAACGTCGAAAGCGGCTTGAACGACGGCATGGTGCTGCCCTTCTTCATCCTCTTCCTCGCAGCCATTCCGGGCACGCACTACGCACAGGAGGGCGTCGCGGGAGTCTTCTGGCGGGCCCTGGTGCTGAGCACAGCCATCGGCCTGCTGATCGGGTGGCTGGGAGGCCGGCTGCTGCAGTGGTCCCGGGCCCGGGGGTGGGTCGCATGGGAGTGGCGGCAGGTCTATCTGCCGGCCGTCGCGGCAGGGGCGTACGAACTCGCCGTCGTGACGGACGGCAGCGGCTTCATCGCTGCCT
The DNA here is from genome assembly GCF_042736725.1 of Streptomyces sp. NPDC060028. NCBI lineage: Bacteria > Bacillati > Actinomycetota > Actinomycetes > Kitasatosporales > Streptomycetaceae > Streptomyces > Streptomyces sp. NPDC060028. Next base: position 69,773 of record NZ_JBHWVJ010000026.1, read on the forward strand.
GGGTGGCCGGATTCGCCTTCGGGTTCGCCCTGCGCCGCTTCCCGGCCGGCGGCGAGAAGGAGGACGCGGACCGCACGGCTGAGTTCAGCGAAACCCTCGGAGGATTCCTGGCGGCGATCAGCCTCCTCATCTTCGGGGCGGTGCTGCTCGGCCCCGCACTGGAACATCTGAGCTGGCGGATCATTCTGTACGCGGTGCTGAGCCTCACCGTCGTCAGGATGCTGCCGGTGGCCCTCTCACTTGCCGGGAGCGGACTACGGCCCCGCACGGTGGCGTACATCGGCTGGTTCGGGCCACGCGGTCTCGCGTCCGTGGTCCTGGCGCTGCTCGTAGTGGAGGAACACGTTCCGGGGGTGGAACTCCTGGGGAGGGTGGTCGCGATCACCGTCGGCCTCAGTGTCCTCCTGCACGGCGTCTCGGCCGTACCCCTCGCCGAGCGGTACGGCCGCTGGCACGAGAAGGCAGCGGCCGCCTCCCCTGATCTGCGCGAGGGCGCCCCTGTACCCACGCCCCCCGCACGCCGCGGGCTCGGCCTGCGGGACCGGCCCGAGACGTGACGCGGCGCCACTCGGCGCGGATTCGGCATGTTCGGGACAGTTGGCCCGTCGTCGACCTTGAGGGCTCCTCCGCAGGGGCTCAGCCGCGGCCTCTTTCGCCGGCGCTGCGGGTTCTCCGTCACTCGGAGCCGGCCCACCAGCGCGGATGTTTCGGCCTGGGTGGCACGGTCCCAAGCAACGTCGAGGAACCACAGCAGCCGGTGCCAGCGCAGCATGTCGTAGGCGTAGCTGCGGCTGGTGAGCGGACGGTTGTCGTCAAGCGCGAGTTCTCTCAGGTACGGGACGACGGGCTCAACGACATCACCAGACGCGTCCCCCGCGTCGGTTCCGTCGCCGAGCTGGAGACCAGGTACCCCGGGTACGCCGTTCTCGACAGCCGGCTACCAGCAACACGTCGTCTATCAGCCCGCCGACAACTTCTGGACCCTCCAATGGGCCGAGACCGGGCTCTACCTCGGCCTCGGCCTCGCCCTGGCCCTGGCCCTGGCCGGGTTCTGCACCTGGTGGATCCGCCACCGACTGACGTGACAGAGACCATCCTGCCGCTTGGGGAGACGCCGCGAGGGGCAGCCGAAGCCGGGCCGCGCTCAGCTTCCCGCTCGCGGTCAGGTGGCCCATGCGGTTGGTGAATGCGGCGATGTCAGCCGCTCCCACCCGGCTGAGGTTTCCCCTCGATCCGGGCGTTGCAGACGCAGGCTCTCGGACAGCATCGCCACCGCGGCCACGACCGCGCGGGCGTGATGGAGCGTGATGGAGTCCGCCGCGTTCGGACGGAGCCAGTGCTCGGAAACGCACCGAGAGCGCCGAGCCGGAAATCTGACTGTACTTCCCGCCGATCACCGAAGGCGGATACCAGCGGATCGGGGTGCGAACCCTCGACGGCTACGACTTCGAACAGCTGACTTGGGCGACCTGCTCCTTCTGCGAGAAGGGGCTCATCGCCAAGATCCGTCACCGACCTTGGGAAGGCAAGGGCTACGCAGCCCGCATGACGCTGCGGGCGATGCGCGGCTACGAGACCTTCACCTTGGGCACCACCCCTCAGTCACACGACGGGAAGCGGTTCTTCAGCCACATGAGGAAGTCCATCGGCGCCGTCTCACACCGCGGGCCGGACGCTGCGAGCACATGCTGGCCGTGCGCGGCGCTGGCCTCGGCAAGCCCCAGCCCGAACCCGCGCCGCCGCTGTAGGCACTGCTGCCGGCGACCGCGGCGCGAGGCGAGGCCTTCAGGACGGGGTGATGGACGTGACCTTTGGTGCTCGCCCGGATTTCGCTGTTCAGCTCTTGCGGGCCAACGGTTGCCCGGCGAAGGTCACCCCTTCCAGGCCATGGGCCATGAGGTTGCGAATGTTGCCGTGATCAGTGTCGTTCGGCGTCGCCAGCACACTGCGATAGTGCTCACCGAATGCCAGCAGCGCCTCTTGGTCGCTCAGCCCTTCCAGCAGGGCCAGTCCCAGCGTCTTGCAGGAACCCTCATTCTCACCTGCGGCATTTTCCAGTTCCCCGTTGCGGAACGCCTGCGGCTGATACGCGTAATGCGCGGCGACGAAAGCCAAGGTGTCGGCGAACTCGTGCTCACCTGACGCAAGGCTTGCCCGCAGCGAGTTCAGATCAGTCATGTCGGTTCCCCTGGGTTGAACAGACGATCCGATTGCCGTCCGTGACCGGACGACAATACCCCCCCAGCACGTCCGAACGAGCGGCATCTCCGCAGGTCACGACGTGCGACTGTGCGACCCGCCGAGAGCCGGTTTCGGTCCGGGCGACCGGCCACGAGGGCGGTGCTGATCAGCAGGCTGTTGCCGTTCCCGCCCTGTGCCGCAGGACGGCTCGGGTGCGTGCCGCGGCCAGGCGGGGTCGGGCGGCTGCGTTGTCAGTGGGGGGCAGGATGATGACCTTCATGACCGAAAACAGTGCCCTGCTCTCTCCTGTCGCCTACATGGAGGCCGTGACCACCGCCGTGGCGGCGTCGGCCGCGTACTACGGCGACGGGACCACCCCGCTCGGTGACGACGAGTACGACGGGCTGCTGCGCGCCATCGCGGCCTATGAGGAGGCCCACCCGGACGAGGTGCTTTCCGAGTCGCCGACCGGGAAGGTGGCGGGCGGGGCTGTGCAAGGTGACGTGCCGCACTCGGTGCCGATGCTCTCCCTCGACAACGTCTTCGACGCTGACGACCTCGCCGAGTGGGCCGCAGGGTTGGAACGGCGTCTCGGGCACCCGGTGGCCGGGTGGTGTGTGGAGCCGAAGCTCGACGGCCTCGCGGTGGCCGCCCGGTACCGGGGTGGTCGGCTCGTTCAGGTCCTCACCCGCGGCGACGGCTTGGCCGGCGAGGACATCAGCCACGCCGCCGACGCCGTCCTCGGTCTGCCGCCGGTACTCACCAAGCCGATCGACGTCGAGGTGCGCGGCGAGGTGCTGCTGACGACCGCGCAGTTCGAGGAGGCCAACCGGATCCGGCTCGCCCACCAGGCCACGCCCTTCGCGCACCCGCGCAGCGGAGCGGCCGGCACCCTGCGGGCCAAGGACCGTCCCTACCGGATCGAGTTGACCTTCTTCGCCTACAGCGCGATCGGCTTGGACGACCTCGGCCACGTCGCTCTGCTGGAGAACCTGGCCGCGCTCGGCGCGAACACGGCCGCCAGCACGGCCGCCGCCCCGATGCGATGCGAGACCGTGGAGCAGGTGCAGGAACGCATCGACGCGATCGCCGGCCTGCGCGGAGACCTGCCGTTCGGAATCGACGGTGTCGTCGTCAAGGCTGACACGGCCGAGGACCAGCGGCAGGCCGGCAACGGCTCGCGCGCCCCCAGGTGGGCGGTGGCCCGGAAACTGGCGGCCGAACACAAGGTGACGCGCCTTCTGGCGGTGGAGTGGAACGTCGGCCGGACCGGGATCATCGCGCCGCGCGCTGTCCTGGAGCCCGTGGTCATCGACGGGGTGACGGTCACTTACGCCACGCTTCACAATCCGTCCGACATCACCCGTCGCGGGCTCATGACCGGCGACCAGGTGTTCGTGTACCGCGCCGGCGACGTGATCCCCCGGGTCGAAGCACCGCTGGTCGACCAGCGCACCGGCGCCGAGAGCCCGATCGTCTTCCCCGAGGCGTGCCCCCGCTGTGGCGACGCGATTGACACCTCCGAGCAGCGGTGGCGGTGCGTGCGCGGCCGGAGCTGTCAGGCTGTGGCCTCGGTGATTTACGCGGCCGGCCGGGACCAGCTCGACATCGAAGGTCTCGGCGGCACGCGCGCGATCCAGCTGGTGGAGGCCGGTCTGGTCAAAGACGTCGCCGACCTGTTCACGCTGACCCGCGAGCAGCTCCTCGGTCTGGACCGGATGGGTGAGACCAGCGCCGCCAACCTCCTGGCCGCGATCGAGACCGCCCGCCAGGCCGCATTGAGCCGCGTGTTCTGCGCCCTCGGTGTCCGCGGCACCGGGCGCACGATGTCCCGCCGGATCGCCGCGCACTTCGGCTCGATGGCCGCGATCCGGGCCGCCGACGCGGACACGCTGGCCGGGGTCGACGGCATCGGCACCGAGAAGGCCCGCGTCATTGCGGCCGAACTCGTCGAACTCGCCCCGCTCCTCGACAAACTCCAGGCCCAGCAGGTCGGCACGCAGGTCACCGAGCCGCAGAAGCCCGCGACCGACGCGAACGACGGCGAGGACTCGGCAGGCGGCCCCCTGGCCGGACAGGCCGTCGTGGTAACCGGGGCCATGACCGGCCCCCTTGCGGTGTTGTCCCGGAACGAGATGAACGAGCTGATCGAGCGGGCCGGTGGAAAGGCATCGTCGTCGGTGTCCAAGCGCACCAACCTCGTGGTGGCGGGCGAGAAGGCCGGCTCCAAGCGCACCAAGGCCGAAGAACTGGGCATCCGCATCCTCGACCCCGAGGAATTCGCCGTCCTCGTCGCCGGTCTCCTCCCCACCACCTAGCCATCGCCGCCCGCCAGCCCTCGGCGCGGCTGTCCGGCGCCGCCCTGGAGGAGCGCCGCAAGGCCACCGACCGGCAGGTGCACGAGACGGTGACCGCCCAGGCTCAGGCTTGGCTCCGGGAGCACCGGTGGGCACGGGTCCGCGAGCAGCAGGCCGCCGCCGGCCAGGCCCGCGCAGAAGCCGCGGTCGCGCAGCCTGACGGCTGGGGCGGTGCCGTCTGATCGCGGTCGTCCCGCCCAACGGGCCAGCCAGGCGGGCCAGGACGGAGCTGTCTGGAAGGTCAAGCGTCCGCGCCGGGAACACCCGGTCCGGTCGGCGCGGTTACATCGACCGAGGGACCGGAGCCACGGAGGGGAGCACGGCGACCACAAAAGTCGTCCGCCCACCAGGATTCGGGCCCCATGATCGCGGTCTGCCGGCCGCGCACTCGGACCAAGAAGTATTTCTGCAGGAGGATTGTTTCATGACTGACCGGCCCTTGACGCTCATGGCAGTGCACGCCCACCCCGACGACGAGGCCACCGGAACCGGAGGGATCCTCGCGCGGTACGCGGCGGAAGGCATCCGCACCGTTCTCGTGACGTGTACCGACGGCCGTTGCGGTGACGGACCGGGTGGTGTCAAGCCGGGCGATCCCGGGCACGATCCGGCGACCGTCGCCTTGATGCGCCGTCAAGAACTCGAGGCGAGCTGTGACGTCCTGAAGGTCAGCGATCTGGAGATGCTGGACTATGCCGACTCCGGGATGATGGGCTGGCCGAGCAACGACGCCCCCGGATCCTTCTGGCAGACCCCCGTGGAGGAAGGCGCCGCCCGACTCGCGGAACTCATGCGGCACTACCGACCCGATGTGGTCGTCACTTACGACGAGAACGGCTTCTACGGCCACCCCGACCACATCCAGGCCCACCGCATCACGATGGCGGCGCTGGAGATGACCGCGCCGACACCGAAGGTGTACTGGACGACGATGCCCCGCTCGGGGATGCAGCGGTTCGGGGAGATCATGCGCGAGTTTCATGAGGACATGCCGGAGCCGGATCCCGCCGAGGCCGCCGCGATGGCCGAGATCGGCCTCCCCGACGATGAGATCACCACATGGGTGGACACCACCGCGTTCAGCGGTCAGAAGTTCGATGCGCTGGCCGCACACGCCAGTCAGGGCGAGAACATCTTCTTTCTCAAGATGGGCAAGGAGAGGTTCGGCGAGTTGATGGGCACGGAGACTTTCGTACGCGTCAAGGACGCCACCGGCGCGGCCGTACCCGAGAATGATCTCTTCGCCGGACTGCGCTGATCCGCCCGTCCGACCGGGTCTCATCGGCCGCACAGCGCGATCGCCCGGGCCCTAGGAGCTTCCGGCCGCCGGCGGCTCCCTGCGGGAGCGGTGGGCGGCCGCTGCAGGGGTGGGCGGCATCAGCGTGTACGGACACGGCGCCGGCACCGCCGAGATCATCCGGGTCGCCCGCGGCATGCTGACCGATCCGGAGAATTCGATCACCTCGATCTCCAAGCCCCTCGGCATCAGCCCTGGCACCCTTTACAACCACCTCCCCGACCTGCAGGAACTTCGTGCCTCCAGGCGCGGCGCGTTGGGCAGGGCGGGCCGGCCCCGGACACTGCCGGCGCAGTGCCAGCAGGCTGTTGCCGCCCGGCACAGGGGCCGTTTCGATGCCGGTCCGCGCGCAGTGGCGCGTCACCCACTGCGCGTGGTGAGGCGTCCGGCGGCGTCGAGTCGTGCGAGGCGGTCGTGTTCCCTATCGGCCCACTGTCGTACCCGGTCGGGATCCAGCGCGGTGCCGTGGCCGACGTGCAGGGTGGTGGGGTTGAGGGCGAGCATCTCGCGGAGGCTGGCGAGGTTCTGTCGGGGGTTGTCGTGGAAGGGCGGGTTCGCGGGCTTGCCGGGGATCAGGCCCATGAAGGAGTTGGCGATCAGGTCGCCGGCGACGAGGTCGCCGGCGTCAGTAAGGACGGAGACCGATCCGGCGGTGTGGCCAGGGGTGGGCATGATGCGCGCCGCGAGCCCAAAGTCCTCCAGGCTCGTTTCGCCGCGGATGAGCACGGCGGGTTCGAAGGGTTCGGCCTGGGCGTGGAGCTTCTGGTCGCGGTCCATGAGGCGGCCCATCGGGCCGGTGGGCAGGTAGGGTTCGCGGACCCGGCCGGAGCGGTACGGTCCGAGGTCGGCGATGTGGCCCGAGATGGGCGCGCCGGTGAGGCGGTGCAGTTCGGCGGCGGAGCCGAAGTGGTCGATGTGGCCGTGGGTGATGACGATCAGCGCGACGTCGGTGGGGTCGACGCCGTGGGCGGTGATCTGGTCGAGGATCTTCTGGCCGCTGCCCGGGGTTCCGGCATCGACGATGACGGGTCGGCGGCCGAGCAGCAGGTAGGCGTTGATGTTGTGCCGGCCCATGACCGGGATCGGGACGAACTTCATGCGGGACATGGCTTTCCTCCGAAGTGTTCTGGTCGACGCCGCGCTGTGCGGGCATCGCGAAGCTCGGCCGGTGCGCGGACACGCCTGCTGGCCGGCAGATGGTGTGGGTGGGGTGGGTCAGAAGCGGCGGCGGTACTCGGCCGGGGTGGTGCCCATCCGCCGCCGGAAGACTCGGTGCAGCGTCTCCACGGAGCCGAGGCCGCTGGCGGCGGCGATCTCGGGCAGGCTCCGGTCGCTGTCCTCCAGCAGTCGCCGGGCGGCCTCCAGCCTGGCCGCCTCCACGTAGGCGGCCGGTGTCGTGGAGGTGCGCTGGTGGAACAGCCGGGTGAAGTGGCGCACGCTCAGGTGCGTCCGGGCCGCCAGGGCTTCGAGGGAGAGGTCTTCGGCGAGGTGTTCAGCGATCCACATCCGCAGCTCGTCGATCCGGTCGTCCGAGGAGCTCTGGACGGACAGCGGCACACTGAACTGGCTCTGCCCGCCGGAGCGTTTGACGTACATCACCATCGTCCGGGCCGTCGCGAGCGCGAGGTCTTGGCCATGATCCTCGGCGACCATGGCCAGGGCCATGTCCATCCCGGAGGTGACGCCGGCGCACGTCCACACCTGGCCGGTCCGGATGAAGATCGGATCGGGATCGACCCGGACGCTGGGGTATTCGGCGGCCAGTCTGGCGGCGGTGAGCCAGTGCGTAGTGGCGGCCCGGCCGTCGAGCAGCCCGGCGGCGGCCAGCAGGTGCGCTCCCGCGCAGATCGAGCCGATCCGCCGGGCCCTGGGTGCCGCATGGCGCAGCCAGTGGGTGACCTCGTGGTCGATCACCGGCACTACGCCGTCGTCGACGAGCTCGATCGCCCCCGCCACCAGCAGGGTGTCCATCGGGCTGTTCGCGTCGTCCAGGGTCAGGTCGGCCATCAGCCGGACGCCGCTGGAGGTGGTCACCGGGCCGCCGTCGGCCGTCGCGATCTGCACGAGGTAGCCGGGCGGGTCGGCTTTGGCGACCCGGGAGGCGACGGAGAACACCTCGGCCGGGCCGGTGACGTCCAGCAGCTCGATGCCGGGGAAGGCGACGATCACGACGCGGTGCGGTTGGGACATGCCCTGATCATTCCGCCCGATCAGACATGGCTGCAATGACCAGGATCTGTCACATCAGGCCATCGGGAGGGGGCGGCCGGTCCAAGCGCCCGCGCCTCCTCCGAATGGATGAGGTCAGACACGAAACCGCCGCGGCCCGCGAAGAATGTGGCCTGCATGAAGGGTTCGAGGACTACGTGGCCGCATTCATCCCCACCAGACAGCAGGTCAGGCCTCGGCGCGCGGGTTTAGCGACAAACGTAGGGGAAGCATCGCGAGGCGGAGGATCGGAGCTCATACGTGGCCCGTACTCGCGCGATCCGACAACCTGGGGGTTCCCCCGGACGAAGTCCGGGGATGAGGTGCCGTGCCAGGCAGCGCGGGCCCGCGAGGATCGCGGCGGGCGGCCGCTTCGCTCCCTGGCCACCCGGCCCAGAGGCCGACTCTTAGCGTCGTGACGTACGGCTGCGTCCCCCGCCCGAACACCCGCACGGCGGTGGGGGTGACAGCCGTCGTTGCCGCAGGGGTTGCTTATATCGGGTGGTAGTGGACGTCCCTCGCGTCGAGGTGGGCGCCGCAGTCCGAGCAGCGCAGGATCTGTTCGATCGCGCCGCCGTCGGTGCGATGCGTCAGGGTCAGGGGTGGCTCACCGGAGAGCCACCGGTCTCCCCAGCTCATCAGGGCAACGGTGACCCCGTACAGATCACGTCCCTTGTCGGTCAGCAGGTATTCCTCGCGTGGCGGGCGCTCGCTGTAAGGGCGGCGGTTCAGAATGCCGTGTCCGACGAGCTTGTCCAGGCGGTCGGACAGCATGTTGCGCGCGATGCCGAGGTTGCGCCGGAAGTCGGCGAAACGCCGCACACCGAAGAAGCACTCACGCAGGATCAGGAAGGTCCAGCGGTCTCCGACCTGGTCCAGGGCGGCCTCGACGGAGTCGTGTCGCGTCGGCCGGTCCCGCTCACCCATCCCACAAGCCCTTCCCTTGATTCCCAGGCCATCACCTTACCCAGGTCGGTTGCAAATTGCGACCGTGTCACTCTAGAGTCGGTAGCGAAATGAAACCGACTGCTGAGGAGTCCCAGTGACCGATCCGGTTGCATTCACGTCAGCCCCGTCCGCGGGAGCACCCACATCGCACAACGTCAGTACGTACGAACAGCTTGTCTTCGAGGAGGCCGGCGCGGTCGCACGGATCACCCTCAATCGGCCGCTGGCACGCAACGCCCTGTCGATCGCGCTCTCCGATGAACTGATTCACGCGCTGGAGGTGGTCCGGGACAGCCGGACCATCAAAGTCCTGGTGATCCAGGGCGCTGGCGGCACGTTCTGCGCGGGTGACGACATCACGGAGATGCACCGATGGGGCGACGCCAACGACGTCATGCGTCGCGTCACCGGCTACCAGCACATGGCCGACACCCTGGAGGAGCTCGACAAGGTCACCATCGCCAAGGTGAACGGGTTCGCGGTGGGTGGCGGGCTGGAGATCACCATGGCCTGCGACTTCGTGGTCGCCGCCTACAGCGCGAAGTGGGGCATGCCCGAAGTCGACGTCGGCATCACCCCGGGATGGGGCGGTACCACCCGAATGGCGCGGCTCATCGGACGGCGACTGACCAAGGAGATCAACCTCCTCGGTGCCCTCCACCCCGCCTCCCGGGCCGCTGAGCTGACCTTGTGGAACCGGGTTGTGCCCGACGACCACCTCGACACCGCAGTGGACGAACTGGTGGAAGTACTGCTGAACAAAAATCAGCAGGCAGTGCGGCAATTGAAGTTCATCATCAACAGCGGCGTCGAAGCCGACCTGAAAACCGCTCAGGCCTTCGAGAAACTCAGCGCAGGACTGACCGGAGCCGTCAACGGCGGCTGGCAGGTCAACGACGCCGACCAGGCAGCCGGCATACTCGCCTTCCGCGACAAGGACACGCTCTGGCAGGAACGGCGCGCACTGGCGAGGAACTTCTGGACCGACGGCCCCGTCACCGCCTGAGAGCTCGTAACACGATCACGAGCAGTTCTTCCTGAGGCGTCGGTAGCAGATGAGGCTGCAGGCGAGGGAGATGAACGCGTCGTGGAGTTCGGTCCGGCGTTCGCAGCGGGGGGCAAGGTGTTTGAGCTGATGGTGGGGCAGGGCGAACGTCTGCCCCACCACGTACCGGGCTTGCCCAGGTCCTTCATGTTCGGGGATCTTCGCGGGGGATGACGGGCAGGATCAGTCGATGACGCAGCGCGTCACGGAGGTGGGGTGTGCCGCCCGTTTTCCGCCGGCGCTCTCCACGACATGGCCCAGCAGGAGTCCAGCAGGAGTCCAGCAGGGCGACGCCCGCGGCGGCGTTGTCGTGGGTGCTCGCGGTCAGGACGGTGACGGCGGTGACCTGGCCCAGTAACGTCCACGGCCATCCGTCTCTTACGGCCCGACGTCCCGGACGGTCGGCCGTCACCCCCAATCGGCTGGCTGCCATGTCAGGACTGGTGACTGCTGACTCATCCGGTCTGTTCCTGAAGTCGGGCACAGACGTCGGGCGCGGTTCATGCCGCGCCCTGTTGGAATGGGTGAGGAGCGCGCGGCGCGACGCAGGGCGCATCTGGCCGCTCTCTGCTCACTTTGCCGACCCGCTGACTACGTTTCTTGGTGAAACGCGGGTCGGCCCGGCGAGTCAGCCGAACTGCTTGACCGTCTTGTAGTACGTCCAGGCGAGGCTGTTGCAGGTCGCCTTCTTCGAGGTGCTGTACCCGTGTGAACCGCACACCCGCTTGAGGTCCTCGTAGAACATGCTGTCCAACCGGGGCTTGTTGGCGCTGAACTGTCCGGCGGCTTTGTAGTTGCGGTAGCCGAAGTCGTGGCGAGCGCAGGAAAGGTCGAACGGGAAGCCCAGCGGATTGTCGGGCGAGGAGGAGCAGTAGTCCGTGGACCAGTTGAAGCCGTAGGACGACCAGGAGCCCTGGTTGTTGCGCGCCGAGACGAAGGTGTTGTAACTGGAGGCGCTGGTCTGGGTCCAGCTGGACAGAACATGCAATTTGTCGGCGGGAGCTGCCGAAGCCGGTGCTGCGGCACCGGCCCAGGCGAGCAGGGTTGCGGCCGGAATGGCCAGGATTGCGGACATGCGACGTATCACGCGCTACCTCCGGGAGTTGGCGGCCCGCGATTCGGCGGCCGCGCATCGGCAGGAGTGCATCACGTACAGCGGCGTTGGCCTATGCGCAACCAGGAAAATCTGGCGGTCCGACAATTTCCCGTTTGTGCAAAACGCTTTCGGCTGCGGATCTCTTTCCCTGTAGCCCTTGCCTGTCGCGACCGGTTTGATGAATGCTTGCCTCGCCTGTCAGGTGTACGGCACGTGTCGTGGTGGAAGAAGGGCGTACCGCCTCCCGGTTCTTCCTCGGCAGGAGGAATGTGCACTCGGTCGCTGCGGGCGTCGGCAGGATTGACGCTTTGACTGCTCCCGCGTGATTCCGGCATGCGCAACCATGCTCCCGGTCCGTCACCAGGTATCCACTTCATGCCAAGGGAAGGTATTTCCATGTCGAAACGAGTTCGTGCGTCGCTCATCGGTTTGTCGTTGGCGGCGGCGGCGGGTGTGGCCGTGCCCCTGCTGGTGCAGGGGCCCCCCGCCGAAGCCGCGGTCCGTAAGCATGTGTCGGCCGATTACACGCTGTTGCGGCGGGCTCCGCACTCGTACGTTTTGGGTACGGCGTACCGTAATTGGACGGTCGACGTGCAGGGCGAGCAGAGCGGCGGGTACCGGTGGGGCCGGGTCTACGGGGACCTCAACGCGTGCCTGTGGACCTTCGCGGAAGCGGTCGCCGGCAGTGCATCCGCCGCCGACGGTTGTGGCGCCGCGGCCACGTTGCCGACCTCCGTGTTCACCAACGGCCAGATCGGGGGCTCGGCCGATGACGGAGCTACCGTGGCCACGGTTGCCCGGGCCGGGTGTAGCACCTGGGACGGATCGCACATCAGGGGTTACGGCAACGTGCAGCCCTGGAAGGTTCCCGCGGTGGCCAGTTCGCCGCTGAACGGCCGGATAGCCATCGGCCAGACCGTCCTGTGGCGCTACGTCTCGCGCGACGGCAAGTGGGTGATGATCCGCGACCCGCGGGCCGACAGCACCGATGGCGTCGGCCAGCAAGGGTGGTACTTCATTCCCCGCAACTGCCTTCCCGCCACCCTTCCCGGATAGGCGGCCAGGCGGCTAACATCGCCGTCGAAATGACGCGGAACCACAGTTCGTAGTACCTGCATGGCCGGGGCCTTTCGGGATCGGTGTGGACCGCCATGTCTGCGCCAAGGCCGGAAGGCCCTTGCGCCTCTCCCGCCAGACCGGCGATTTCATCCCGTCGACGGCGAATCGCGTATCCCTGCGCTGGAAATGACTGGCCAGAAGCTCGTACCGCGCCATCCCGGTGTGATTCGGGCGTTCCTTCGGTTGCCGATGGAGGTGTGTCACATCAATGACTCCAAGCTCGTCAGGCAGCTGAAGGCCCGACGGGACATCACTGTCTCAAAAATTCTCGACATGACGACGAGCGAAATTCCCAAAGTGGCGCAGCTGCATGCGAAACGCCCCAAAGAGATCCCGGGTGAACTGCATTTCGTGACGGTCCGTATGCTCGACATGTTCGACAACGGCCAGGCTCCCTTCCTCGACTCCGATCTCGAGGTCTTCCGGAACATGGGATCGCGCCGGTGCCTGTTTGACTCGTTCTCCGCGTCCGACCTTCGAGACGGATTCGAGGTGGGGCATCTGGCCGGCCTGCGAGACATTCTTTCGGTGGCGAACTCCGAGAACTACGCAGAATTTGCCAAGCTGATCACGTACGGGGCTCAGGAGAACGCCCGGATGATCGCGGCTGCCATGACGGGCTACCACGACACGGCGCGCGTCGAACGGGGAGAGACCCTCCAGGCTCGCCGGCAGCTGCTTGCCGAGTTGCTACGCGCGTCGACCGAGGCCGCGTCCATGGCCGCGGCCGCGGGCATCCTCCTCCCCGAGGCCTATCTCATCCTCATCTGCAGGTTCTTGCAGGAGGAAGGCGCCCTCGAGCGTGCGCTGAACGAGAGCCGGAGCCTGCTCCGGTCGTCGCCGGGGATCCTCTGGTCCACCCAGGCGCGGCGAGACGAATTGATGGTGCTGCTACCGGTGAACGGTGACGAGGACGTGGCAGAAGCCCTATCCGCAGAGCTGGTGGCCGCAGCATCTCGAAGGGTTCGATCCGTACGTGCCGCCCACGCCCTGGCAGCCACTGTGGGATCGGTCCCCGACACGCTCCGAGAGCTGCAGCAGACCGTGTCCGTGGTGGTGGCGATGCCCGATGCCCAGGCGCGTCCCTACAAGGCGACCGAACTGGTGATAGAGCTTGCGATCTCCCGGCAGCCGGCACTGCAGAACCGGCTCGTCGACCTCCTGGGACCGCTCGAACAGGGGACCGATCTACGCCTCACCCTCGACGAACTGTTCTTCCACGAGCTCGACAGGGAAAAAGCCGCCAAAGCGCTCAACATCCACCGAAGGACACTGACTTACCGCCTGCAGAAAATTCGGGAGTTCAGCGGCCTCGATCCCAGCAGCCCCCACGGCATCCAACTCCTCCGCGCGGCGATGACGGCAGCCAACCTTTCCTCATCCAATTAGGGAGAAGCCCCGCCCCGCACCGGCTCGGCACAGTGCACCGGAGCCCGTCCACCTGGCAATCGGCCGCGTACCACCGGTCACCCACGCACACCGCTGGTCAAAACCCTTCGGGCCACCGAACCCGGCCGCGTCCGGCTCGTCTTCCTCGCCCCCAGCTCATCGCCGAGGGCCTCATCACCCGTCCCTCGATTCACGCGTCCCTCCGATTTGCGAACCAGGGAGAACCCTCATGACCATTCGCCTCTTCAGACCGCTCCTGGCCATGGTGCTGTTCGCCATGAGCCTGTTCGCCGGCACCGTGGCCATGGCGGGAGCAGCCCATGCCGACGGCTGCTTCACCTGGACGCGCACCCTGGCGCAGGGAGACTCCGGCTCCGACGTCACGCAGCTGCAGATCCGGGTCGCCGGCTACCCCGGCTCCGGAGGACTCCTCGGCGTCGACGGCGCCTACGGCCCCGCGACCGCGGCTGCTGTCACCCGCTTCCAGCAAGCCTACGGGCTGCCCGCCAACGGCATCGCGGACACTGCCACCTTCAGTAAGATTTACGCCCTGCAGGACAACGACTGCACGCCCGTCAACTTCTCGTTCGCGGAACTGAACAACTGCAACACCACCTGGTCCGGCGGCGCGGTCTCCGCCGCCACGGCCAAGGCCAACGCCTTGCGCACCATGTGGAAACTGCAGGCCATGCGCCACGCTCTCGGCGACGTGCCGATCACGGTCACCAGCGGCTTCCGCTCACGCGCGTGCAACGACGCGGTCGGCGGCGCAGCGGACAGCCGTCACTTGTACGGAGACTCGGCTGACCTCGCGGCCGGACCGCACTCCCTGTGCAAGCTCGCCCAGCAGGCGCGCGACCACGGATTCAGCGGCATCCTCGGGCCGGGCTACCCGGGCCACAACGACCACACCCACGTTGACCACCGACCGAGCCGATTCTGGTCGGCGCCCTCCTGCGGCATCTGAGTGGGCCATGACCTGGGCGAAGGCGGTGCATCACCGGCCTGGCCGTGGGATGGCCAAGGCGAGTGGCCGGGCGCGGCTGTCGGCGGCGAGGTGACCTTCGTGGTCAGCCCGCAGCGGGACCGCCCGAGGGCATGGTCGGTCGGCTCGGCCGCCCCAGGCCTCTTTTGACGGGCCCCGGCGGCGTGCTGGTGGGCCCGGCAGACGGACGAGTCGACGTTCGCGTCCCAGGTGATGAGTCCGTTCGCGTCGGCCTGGGCCTGGAGCTGGATGGGATCCTTGTCCAGGTCCCGTCCCGCTGCCAGTGCGGGAACAGGTCGTAGGCATGCTCCCACGGCCCCTGGCGTTCCGGCACGTCACGCCAGGGAGTGTCGCCCGATCCAGCGATGGCACCACACCTGTCGCACCCGGAACCGTGAGTCGCACCTGCGCTGAGCTGCGCAAATTCGCTTGACAGGGAGCGCCACACGTCAGCCCAGAGAACCCCTCCTGCCAGGAGTGCCGGGCCCGGTGTGTGGAGTCACAGTAGAAGCCGGCCCACCCCGGAGCCTGACCCGGCAGTGCCTTTTGGCCGTGTCCCCGCGCCATACATGCCTGGCTGGGGGAGGCTGTCGGGTGCCAGGCCCGGAGCGGCGGTAAGGAGGCCATCCCTGAGTGGTTCTCACCCCGCTCGCCCGGCCGCCGAGTATGTCCCCGGCTCCGGCGTCCCGGCGAGTGGCTTCGCGGCGGAGCAGAAGTTCGACGGCCACCGCGCGATCCTCTTCACCACCGCCAGCCCGGGCGGCCGGCTGCTCCTGCAGACCCGGCGCGGCTCCCTGTTCCAAGTCTGCTTCCCCGACTTGGTCGCGGCCGCCGAGCAACTGCCGGACGGCCTGGTCCTCGACGGTGAGCTCGTCGTCTGGGACACCGCGCCCAGCCGGTTGTTCTTCGAAGTCCTCCAGCGCCGGGCCGCCGCCTGCGGCCGCACCGCCACCGCGCTCGCCGCGAAGAGCCCGGCGTTCTCCATCGCCTTCGACGTCATGCAGATCGACGGCATCGAGCTGCTGACCCTACCTCCGCCAAGCGCCGCCGACGCCTGGAGACAGGCGGCCGCCCCGCCTTCGTCCCCTTCGGCAACAACGGCTCCAGCACCGCCCACTGCTCGTCCGTGAGATCTCCCCGCCCCATGAGCAGAGATCATTCATGACTCGAGATCCACTTACGACACACGTGAACGACCACCGGCCGGTCAGCCCGCTGACCGAGCACAGCGTCACCGTGCCCAAGGCCTGACAACCGCCACACCCGTAACGCCGCGACCGCCACGTAGCTTCACACGATGGCCTCGAACCGGCGCGCCACCGGCGGGCGAACACGTGAGCGCTGCAGTTCGTCAAATTGGCCAATTACAGCGACGGGCGGGCCGCAGCTTGCGGAAGGCGGCCCGGCTGCACCCGTCCGGCGTTATGTGCGGGTCGGGAGGCGGGGTGGGCGGCAAGCTGGGGCGGGGGGCCGGTACGTGGGGTGGAGGTGTGCGGTCGTGGTGCTGAGGCCTCCGGTCGCGCCGATGCTGGCGAAGGCCGCCGAGACGATCCCGGCCGTGCCCCGGTCCGGTCCTGGCCTGGCTTTTGAGCGCCCTTGCCCCTGTGTGCCCGGTGACGGCGCCGGCTCCCACACCCGACCGCGTACGGGCGCGGGCGGGCCGCTGAGGTGTTGACCGGCCGGGCCCGGATCGGTATGGAGCGCCTGCTGTTCGCCGTCCCTCTGGCGGGCTGGGAACGTCGGCCTGGAGCGGGCGGACTACGTCCTGATTGCCCTGAGCGGGATCGCCGCTCTGGCCACCATCTACCGAGCCGCCGTCTACCGGCAGCCGGAGCGGGGGCCGGCCGCTGGTGCGGCTCTCGGGACAGGGTGGCGGAATTGGTCGGTTGGTGAACCTTGGCATGCCCAAATGATCTATGGTTACTTTCCGTCATGGTCCGTCACTGTCGGGTATGTGGGCTTGTTCGTGGTGACGTGCCGAGGGATGGATTCGATCAAGGAGAGGGGACACCGTGAGCGGTTCCCAGCCGAGTGCTCCGTCCGATCTTCGTGCCGACATCAGGCACCGCGCCGACGGCAAGTACACGATGTACGGGATCAGCCTGCGATGGCAGATCGGGGAGAACGGCCCTGACCAGGGGGCATGGCCGCCCCCGGCGGACTGGAACGAGGGCAAGGCGCCCTACCCGCACCTGTACGAGGTGTGGATCGACGACGAGCCGAGGCAGACGGTTTACCTCTACTGGCCTGCCTGGAACTGGACGCAGTCCAACACCCACTGGGTGGACCTGGGCGATCAGGAGCCGGCCGGCGAATTCCAGGTGAAGATCCGCGCCAAGGTCGACGGCGAGTTCACGCCGTTCACCAACACGGTGACCGTCACTTCGGACTCCTCTCGTCACTGGGCGCCCCGTGAGCTGCGCCAGACCCCAAAGGGGCGCGCCGAGGGACGGCGGCACGGCACGGTCGACCACCCGCGCAGCCGCGCGGCCGCCGCCATCCGAGACGAGGACGCCTCCCCGATCTGCGCCCAGGCACGCCGTGTGAACACCAGCACCGTGTGGCAGGAGGTGACGCCGGGGGCCGCCCGGATGCTCGCCGACTACCCGTGGAACAACGCCCAGCAGTACCTCGAATTCCGTAAGTTCTTCAAGGACGCCACCGTGCCGTCCGCGGGCAACGAAGCCTTCAAGGGTCTAGATCTGGCGCCGGACGCCACGCTGGGGGAGTGGCCCCTGACGGAGCTGGACACATCCGCCGCCAGTCAGACCTTCGCCTACGACTACACGGCCTACCACACGAACGAGACATGGTCCCACCGCTGGTTCATCACCCGCGCCGAGTGGACTCCGGGCAACGGCTTGACCTGGCAGGACCTGGAGCCGATCCCCTTCCTGGTCGAGGTCCAGGGCTCGCACATGGAAGAGGAGTCCAGCAGCTGGGAGTTCGCCTCCCTGCCCCCTCGGACCGGGCGCGCGGCGATCGTGCACATCTGGGGCGGCCACGGAGGCCCGGACACACCGGACGGCGATAACGGCGGCAAGACCGGCGAGTTCTTCACGTCCACCTGCGACGTACTGCTGCGCTAACCGAACCGCCGCCCGCCTGACGGACCACCCTCACCAAGCGGTCGATCAGGGGCCGAAGCACCGGGGCGGGACGCGGCCGTGACCGCGCGGCCGCGAAGCCGTTCCCGTCCCGCCGGGCGCTGTTCCAGGTTTGGGAACAGCGCCCTTCCTCTACCGCGCCCAGTCCACGCCGAGTTCGGCGAGCGCGGTCAGCTGCGTCCGGTTGAGCCGGTCGCGGCTGGCCTTGATGTTCCCGATCCAGATCCCGGTGCGGTGCTCACTCCCGTAGGGGAGGACCTGGACGACGCTCCGCCCGGGTAGCCGGCCTTCCCGCGCGGTGTAATGCGCGAGGGCCTCCAGGCCCTTCTGGAACGCCCGCGAGAACGCCCTGGCCACGGGGTCAGCGGCTCAGCGGGGCTCAGGGGAACTCACGGGATGTCGCACACCTGGAGCAGGCCGCCGAGACCCGACCCTTGTCTTGACGCGAACCCACGGGTCCATCCCCCAGAATCAAGTCAGTGGACCCTCGGGTTCGCGCTGAAGACCCTTCAGTTTCCGTGACCTCGCGGGTCTCTAGTGCTGCGTTCCTCAAAGGCAGTAGATGTAACGGCGCCGTAGGTGTCGGGTGGGTGGTGCGGGTCTGCCCCAGATCCATGGTCGTGCTCGTCGGTTGATCTGGGCGGTGGCGAGGGTGGTGGCCTGGGTGATCTCGTCAGGTCCGGCGAAGGTCTGGCCGGCGAGGGCTGCTTTGCGGAATATCCGCCACCAGGCTTCCCGGAGGTTGAGCCAGCATGCGCCGACCGGGATGAAGACGTGCTTGATCCGGGGATGGTCCTCGAGCCAGGTCCGGGTCGAAAGGCTGTTGTGTGAGGACAGGTTGTCGGTGATCACGTAAATGTCCCCGGCCGGGTTGGCGAACTCGAGTTTCTCTAAGAACTGCTGGTAGAACACGCTGTTGCGGGACGGGGCGCTCATGGTGATCTGCTGTCCGTCTCTGACGCGGAGGCCACCGTAGACCCACGTCTTCTCCGGCCCGCGGCTGTAGTCGAGCTCCGCCTTTATGCGACGGCCATCAGGTGACCAGCCCGGCGTCGGCGGGAAAGTACGCGGGATCACCGGCCCGAGCTCGTCGGCACAAACGACCGTGGCGCCGTCAGGCGGGCTGGTGTAGAGGCCGATGATCCGCGTCCTTTTCCCTCGAAGTCACGGTCCTTCGATCTCACCCAGGACCGGGTGCGGCGCCAGCGGACGCCCTCGGCCAGCAGAATCCGGCGGACCTGGGACCTTCCCACGTCAATCCCGTGACGCCGGGCAGCCTCCGCAAGGGCGTCGAGTGTCCATTCTGGCGGTCCCGCCTCGTCGTCCGCCGCCAGTTCACCGCCCTCACCCCTGGTCAGACGGCCCGGAGACGCCTGTCTGACCAGCGCTACGATCCTCGATCGTTCCGCCTCGGTGATCCGTTGCGGCCGCCCACTGACGGGCCGGTCCTCCAGCCCCTCGAGCCCGAGGTCGTTGAAGCGGTGGAGCCACCACCGCACCGTCTTGGCATGACAACCGAGCTCCGCCGCGATCGCTGCCACCCGCAGACCGTCCCAGCTCAACGCAATGATCCGCGCTCTCATCACCAGATCGGCCGGCGCCTTCCGGGCGCCCGCCAGCCTGGCGGTCACCCTCTCCTCATCCGGCCCCGAAGCGGCCCGGGCAGCAGCAACGTCGGCACAACCCACCCCCCTGCCACCACCCAACAGGTGTTATAAACCAACAACTTGAGGAAGCAAGCACTAGGAGGCGTCGGCCCCGGCCAGGTCTTCCGCCCGGGCCTGCCCGCGGAAGGCCGCGGGCGGCAGGCCGTAGGCCTCGCGGAACGCCCGGCTGAACGCGGACGCGTGCCGGAAGCCCCGCCGGGCGCCGATGACGTGCACGGGCACCTCCTGGTGCAGCGGGTCCGCCAGGTCCTGGCGTGCCCGCGCGAGCCGCTGGCCCTGAAGGAAGGCCGCGACCGTCGCCCCGTCCCCCTCCTGCTGGAACACCCGGTGGAGATAGCTGACGGAGATGTGGTGGGCGGCGGCGATCGCGGGGACGTCCAGCAGTGGATCGTCGGCGTTGTCCCGGATGAAGGCCATCACGCGGAGCGCCAAGGCGCGCCGGTGCGTCTCCGGGGTCAAGGACCGGTCCGCTTCGAGGACGCCGGCGAAGAGCGAGGCGACGAGATCGGCCAGTACGCCGCTCAGGCGCGGGCCCTCGGCCGGCCGGTAGGACCGGCTGTCCTTGGTCACCTGGTCGAGGAAGGTGGCCAGCAGGGCCCCCATTCCCTCCCGGGCCGAGATGCGCTTGCCGATGACCCGGCCGGCGGTGTGCGGGGGCAGCGGCAGCAGCGCCTTGGGTACCTCGACCCCGATGATCTCGACGGAATGCGGGCCGGAACTGATCTCGAACGGCCGTGACGTGTCACTGGTGTGGATGTCGAACACACCGTGCACCACGGTGTCCTTGCCCAGCGTTACCGCTCCCGCCCCGCGTTTGATCAGCGAGAGGTGGAACGCCTCGGGGTCCGACCTCGCTATCAGCTTCGGTGTGCGCTGGAAGGTCAGGGGACGGCATTCCATCGGATAGACCGTGATCCCGCCGAGCGAGATGACGCGCTGGTTGACCCAGAAGTCGGCGGCGTGCTCACTGCGCATCTCCATGGGCGCATGCGTCTCCGACATCAGGGCCCGCCAGCTCTCGAAACGGTCGGCGGGCGCTAGTTCCGCGCTGCGGAACGTTCTCTCGGGCAGCATGATTACGGGTTTACACCGGCCGTGGCGGACCGCGCAACAAGAGCCGGGGCCCCGGGGTGCGGGCGGCGGGGCGACTCTCCGTCAAGACACTGTGCACGCCAGGCCAATGCGCGGTGCTCCGGGGCTTGGCAGAGTGGGCGCCGGAGGGTCGGTGAGGGGACGGGAAACCGGAGCCCCCGCCGACGACCGGGGGCCTCTCGCGGTCCCGGCACTGAGCTGACGCCGCCCGAGGACGGGGGTTTCGGGCGGCGTCAGCTC